>NZ_BAAAIZ010000134.1:0-5436 GCF_039526425.1 Streptomyces thermospinosisporus | reverse complement strand
CTCGCCACCGCCGTCCTGATCGAGCTGCACGACGAGTGGACCGCCTTCCCCCGCCGCTACCTCTCCAACGAGAGCATGGACAGCCTCTATCCGGACAAGACCACCCTGCTGCCCGCCACCAACGAATGATCATCTACACCACGCCAAGGGGCACGACCCAGTGCCGAAACGGTTTCGCGACCTGGCTGTTCACCCCGGCGGTCTCCGGCTGGTACCCGAGGAAGGCACCGCAGCAGGCTCGCCTCGTACCGCTACTCGGTGAGCCATGGCCTGGCGTCCCGGCCCGAGGACGCGGCGCCAGCGACCGAGCCGACGCCTGCTGGCTCCCGATCGCCAAGGGCCTCACACCTCACGGTCTCCGCCACACCCACCGGACCGTGATGGAGGACCTCGGTACCGAGAAGGTCCTCATGGACCAACGCATGGGCCACATCGACGGCTCAGTCTCGGCGCGCTACGCCCACGTCACCGTCGGCATGCGCGAGCGCCTCAAGCTCGGACTGACCGGGCAGTGGGAGACGGCGCTCGACGTCCGCCTGGCGATGAGTCCCACGTCACCGGTACGCGTGCTCGGCGATCTCCTGCGCGCACGCAGGTAGTCACGTACGTCTGTAGAGCACCAACGGGGAATGCTGCTGTGCCCTTGGCGATAACTGCCAGGGGCACAGCCGTTTCCACGTTGCCTCGCCGGGGCCGGGGCAACCTGGTAGCGGCCGCTCGCTCCGGCAGCTATGGCGAACTCGGTCAGTTTCAGCCGCCGCTGACACCGATCAGTGTGACTGATCAGTCAATACGAAGGGGTAGTGGAAAGCGGGGGCGAACCGCTTGCGCGGGCGGGTGCTGAGTCTTCTCCGCAAACTTTGATCATGGATCAGTAAGAGCAGGTGAGTGGTCTGCTCGTCTGCACTTACGCATAAGTTGGGTGTCGGGCCCCTGGGTGACTTCGTGGTCAACTGAGGCTCCCCTGAGGCATTGCACGCAGGTGGCTCAGACGGGAGACAGATGAAAATGATCGCTGCTTGCCCTGCGGGAGTGAACCCTATGGACTCGACGCAAACCTATGACAGCCTGGCCGATGTCTACGATCTGATGTACCCGGCGTCCTCACCGGACATCAAGGACGCTGTCGACTTCCTTGCCCGGATGTGCCCAGAAGGGGGAAAGATTCTGGAGTTCGGGGTAGGCAGCGGACGGCTCGCGGTGCCCCTCGCTCAGCGGGGCTTCGAAGTGCACGGTGTCGACGGGTCCCAGCGGATGCTCGACAAACTCGCCGAGCGGGACACGGACGCACGCGTGCGCGCCTTCGCGGCCGACTTCACCAAGGTGAGCACCGGTGAGACCTACGATGTCGTCTTCATCGCCCTCAACACGTTGTTCGCACTGCATACGGCGGCGCAGCAAGTCGAGTGCGTGACCCGGATGCGGGAGCACCTGGCACCCGGCGGCCGGGTGGTCATCGAAGCGTTCGACCCGATGCCGTACCACCAGCAGCAGGGGGAACACACCAGCACCCGGTACCTGTCCCCCACCTCGGTCATGCTGGACAGCAGCCACGTCGTGCGGACCCAGCAGTTGGTGTTGGTCATCCACACTGTTCTGGACGGCACGGTGCCCCGGCCCACACAGGAGATCCTCCGCTACGCCTGGCCCTCCGAGATCGATCTCATGGCGCGTATCGCTGGACTGCGCCTGGTGGGACGGACCGCAGGATGGCGTGAAGAGCCCTATGACGAGAAGAGTGACCGTCACATCTCTGTCTATGCTGTCGACGATGTTAAGGACCAAGGATCAAGCGGCAGTTGAACACGAGGAAATGAGAGCCCTGCTGGAATTGCAGGAGGTGGTGCGTTCCTACGGTGGGTCCCGGGTGTTGCACGGGGTGAATCTGACTGTGGCGCCGGGGCAGTGTGTCGCTCTCACAGGCAGCAACGGATCGGGCAAATCAACCCTTCTCCGTCTGGCGGCGGGGCGCGAGCGGCCCACCTCCGGCACCGTCCTCTTCGACGGCGCTTCGATGGACGGCGACGAGCCGGCCGTGCGGGCGGCGGTCGCCACCGTGATGGATGTCGACGCCTTCTATCCCGACCTGACGGTCCGTGAACACCTCATGCTCGTGGCGCTCGCGCATGGCCTGGGTGCGACGGCGCGTGACGCCGTGGCCGAGGCTCTGACGGGTCACCACTTGGCGGACCATGCGGATCTGGTGCCGTCCGCGCTGTCTTCAGGGCTGAGGCAGCAGATGCTGCTGGCCGCGGCCTTCGTTCGTCCGCACGATCTGCTCATCGTCGACGAGCCCGAACAGCGGCTGGACGCCGCTGCGCGGCGGGAACTCGCGGACCGGCTGGCCCGGCACAAGGCACAGGGGGTGGCCATCCTCATGGCCACCCACAACGACCAGCTCGTCGAGGCGGTTGCGGACCGTGTGATGAGGCTGGCGGCCGGGCAGCACACCGAATCGGCGGGAGACGGGCGTGAGCACGGAAACGCCTTCTGACGTGCGGTCGTCTGTCTCGCGGCACGACAGCACTGCCGAGGTCCTGCAATTCCTGCGGGCCGCGCGCAGCGAGTACCGGACGGAGCGGCGCAAGAGCGCTGTCTTCGTGGCGTATCTGCTGGTGCTTTTCGGCGGGGTGTGGGGCGTGCCTGCTCTGCTGGCTGTGGCGCGGCTGGGACAGTCGAGTCGACTCGACCGCTCGGAACCGCTCCTGCAGGCTCTGCCTCTGTGGCTGCCCGCCGTCCTTGCCCTGGCGTCGCTGCTCGTCGTGCGCAGCGCGGTGTGGCGGGGTCCTGTCGTTGCGGACAGTGCGACGGTGTCCTGGCTGCTGCCGCAGCCCATCGCGCGCGGACCACTCCTGCTGCCGCGGCTGGCGTCATCGGCCACCGTCAGTGCGCTGCTGGGTATGGCGAGCGGTGGCGTGCTCGGCTTCCTCATCGGCAATGTGTCGGGGGCCGCCTGGCTTTCGGTCACTGCTGCGGGCGTTTGGGCCGGGCTGGGTACCGCGCTCGTTGGTACCGGGCTCAGCGTTCTGATCGTGCGCCACGAAGTGCGATGGGAACGGCAGCAGCGCAGGATCTTCCAGGCGGGCTGGTGCGGGGTTGCCCTGCTGGGCCTGCTGTCCGTCATCGCCCTGACCCGTGGGCTGCCCACGTGGGCTGGCACCACCGTCCTGTGGCTGCTGCCTTGGGGCTGGGCGGCTCAGCCCCTCACGGCGGCCGCGCTGGGCACAGCGCCGGGCTGGCCCCTGGCCATGCTGATGTGGGCGTGCGGCATCGTCGTGCCGGCTCTGTTGGCGGTGCGGGCCGTACCGGACATTCCCGCAGAGGCCCTGCGGCTGCGCGCCACAGTCGCCGACCGGATGGGTGCCTCGCTGTTCTCCTTGGACCTGCGTCGGGCACGCTCCGCGATGCGCGTGCGGCAGCGGCGAGGGGCACGTCCCGCGTCGTGGGTCCGGCCGCCGAACCTGCCGTGGCTGGTGCTGCCCTGGCGTGACGCGCTCTGCCTCGTGAGAGAGCCCGGCCGACTCGGCTGGGGCTGCGTATGGTCCGCTCTGTCCATCGCCGCCCTCGCCTTCGCGTCCGCCCGGACCGGAACGACCGCCACGCTGTCGTCCATCGCCGCCGTGTGGTTCCTCTACCTCGCGGCCGCGCAGTTCGTCGAGCCGGCCCGACTGGAGAGCGACGACATGCGCCGCAGCACCCTGCTGCCCTACCGTGCGGGGACCCTGGCGCTGTGGCACGCGGTCGTGCCCGGACTGCTGCTGGCCGGTGCCACGGGGCTCGGCATTGCGGTGTGTGTTGTCGGTGGTTGGTGGACACCCGCGCTGGCGGCGGTGCCGGCGGCGGTGCCGGCGAGCGTGGGAGCGGCACTCGTCGGCGCCTACCGGGGTCCGGTGCCCTTTCACCTGCTGGTGGGCACCGAGACGGCGATGGGCAACACCGCGCCGATCCAGACGGCCGTCTGGTATTTGCGTGGGCTATTGGCACTGATGGCGCTCACCGCTCCCGTAGTGGTCGCCGCGGCCGCGGACGGATCCTGCGGGCCGCGGGGCGCGGCGTGGTTGCTCCTGGCTGGCGTCGCGGGCCTCCTATGGGCCCGCCGGACCGCTCGGCGGCTGAACGCCTGACTCCTTCGGCTGCTGCGCTGACGCCTGCAGCAGCAGCCGGGCCGCCAAGCTACGAAGCAACACGGTAAGTTGAGGATCACAAGCGCGCACGTTGGCAGCAGCGGGAGGCCGTCAAACCGAGCGTGTGCACCTGGTGAGCCAGATTCCGCTGGAAGTAGGGCTCTGGCAAGTCCCGCGCCTAGGCTCGGCCGCATGGTTGCTCCCACACCGGCCGACGCCTCGGAGGTCAGGTCGTCCCCTGCGCCCGACCCGCTTGCCGTCAGCGTGCGCGGGCTGCGTATGCGGTACGGCGACAGAGACGTTCTGCGCGGGGTCGACCTCGACATCCGGCGCGGTGAAGTACTGGCACTGCTCGGCCCGAACGGTGCAGGCAAGAGCACGACCATCGAGATCTTGGAAGGGTTCCGGCGTCGCTCAGAAGGCGAGGTCCGCGTGCTCGGGCACGACCCCCAGTATGTGGGAGACGACTGGCGGGCACGGGTCGGGATCGTCATGCAGTCATGGCGGGACCATGCGCGATGGCGCGTACGGGAGTTACTGGACCACTTCGGCCGCTACTACCGCAATGCGCGGACCACCGACGAACTGCTGACGGCCGTCGGCCTGACCGACCAGGCCACGCAGGAGTGTCACAGACTGTCTGGCGGGCAACGGCGTCGCCTCGACGTCGCCCTGGGCATCATCGGCCGGCCTGAGCTTCTCTTCCTGGACGAACCGACCACTGGGTTCGATCCCGAGTCACGACTCGCCTTCCACGAGCTCATCGAGCGACTTCGCGCCACTGACAACACGACCATCCTGCTGACCACACACGACCTGGTGGAGGCCGAGCGCCTGTCCGATTCCATCGCCGTGCTCATCAACGGACGCCTCATCACGTGCGGGCCGGCGGACCAGCTGGTCCGTGAGGTGGGAGCCAAGGCCGAAGTGCGCTGGGTGGAAGAAGGCGCCGTCCAGCGCCAGTTCACGTCCGATCCGTCAAGGCTGGTTTGGGAGCTGCACTGCCGGATCGACGGCCCCATCGACGGGCTGGAGATCCGCCGGCCCACTCTGGAAGACACCTACCTGCGGCTGCTGCGTCAGGAGCAAGTGTCATGAACCGACGTCACATCGAGGCAGGACTGCACCGCGGGATGATGGAACTGCGCCACATCCGCCGCGACCGCCGCGCTCAGGTGGGGCTCCTTGTGAACCCGCTCATGTTCCTCCTCGTGGCGTACGGGCGTGACGGCGACATCCCCGGTAGCCACGTTGAGCTGCCCCGACTTTCGTGGAGTCCGGTGATCTTGTTTTAAGCGGACTGCAAGGTGGC
>NZ_BAAAIZ010000133.1:0-18837 GCF_039526425.1 Streptomyces thermospinosisporus | reverse complement strand
CCGCCACCCGACGCCGGCCCGTCGGGTGGCGGGCCGGCTGTCCGGTGCCGGGACGGTCACTCCCAGTCCCAGGCGATCCCCACGTACCCCGACCGCACGCGCGGCTCGACCAGGTGCACCGAGTGGTGCCGGCCGTTCAGCGCGAGCTCCTGCCGGCCCGCGCGCGGGGCGGCCGCCGAGTGCTGGGTGAACCGGTGGCAGCGCACCGGAAGCGCCCCGGCGTCGAAGCACACCTGCAGGGCGTACTGGCCGCCGTGCGCGTCGGGGCGGTGCACGTACTCGTGCGAGACACCGGCCGTGCCGTCCTCGACGGCGTAGCGGAAGAGGAAGGTGTCCCCGGCTCGCAGGCGGAGCCCGAAGAGCAGCTCGGCGGCGAGCACGCCGCTCTCCGGGTGCCGGCGCACCCGGCCGACCAGGCAGTTCTCCAGGGCGCGCACGGTCATCCGCTCCGGTGCGCAGCCCGGGTCGCCGTGGTGGACGGCCACGAAGCGGTCCACGCCGTCGCGGTGCGCGCGCACGATGTGCTGCGACTCGCGCTCGGCCAGCTCGCGGCGCGCCCCGATGCGGACGCGCTCGTAGTGGTTCAGGGTGTGCAGGCCGCCGTCCCGCGGGACGCCCAGGTCGGCCAGCAGCTCCTCCGCCGCGCCGGCGGTCTCGACGAGGTACCGGTACGAGCGGCCCGCCGGGCGCCGGCCCGCCGGGGTGGCGCCGGAGTCGTCCAGCAGCCGGATCAGGGACTCCTCGGGCAGCTGCAGTATCTCCTCCAGCGCCCGCACCGCCCGCAGCGACTCGGGGCGCTGCGGGCGCCGGGCCCCCTGCTGCCAGTAGCTCAGGCTGGTGACGCCCACCTTCACGCCGTGGCGAGAGAGATGGTGCTGTACGCGCTGCAACGGCAGCCCGCGTGCGGCGATCGCGGCCCGCAGAGCGACATGGAAGGGGCCGCCGCGCAGGGCGGAGTCCAGTTCCACGGAGGCGATGTCCGCGTGCGATGTGGCGTGCGGCATGCAGGGGCCTTTCTGTGAAGTCCACAACGGCTGGTCAGACCGTGCGCGCGGGGCACCCCGGGCCGTCCCGTGGGCACGCGCCGGAATCTTCACATCCGTACGCGGCCGTTCAGGTCCCCGAGCTCCCCCGCATTGAAGCGTGTTGACCTGGCCGCGACAACACCTGCGCAGACAGCCGTGAGCACCGGCTGCCGCGAGCACCGGCTGCCATGGACTTCTGCCCCTATTGGGTTACGGCCGGCCGCCCTGCCCGTTCTCCCGCTCGCTCTCCCGCGCGAGGAGACGCTTGGCACGCACGACGTCGGGGTCGCGCGGATCGAGCGAAGCCCGCAGTCCACAGGTCTGCCGCGCCGAGCCGCGGGCGGGCGTCTCGTCCTGGTACCGGCGCGCTCCGGCCTGCCGTCGTGGCTTCTCGATCCGCGTGCGTCGCATCCGATCGCCCTCCGCCTCGTCTCCGCCCGGCGCTCACCGACGGACGGACCCCCCACCTTCCCGCTCACCGCCGCTCATAACCTTCCGAAGAGTCTTCGGGCACGTCATCGCCGTGAGGGCGCCCGGTGAGGGCGCCTGTGAGGCGCACCGCAAAGTGGTCGTCCACAGCCCCGCCGGGCACGCCGCGGCACCCCGGGCCGGCTGTCCACAGGCCCGCCTGAGTGCCGGCCCCCGCCAGTAGGGTGTGATGCATGGCCGACCCCTCCAGCTACCGCCCCAAGCCGGGTGAGATCCCCGACTCGCCGGGGGTCTACCGGTTCCGTGACGAGCACGGCCGGGTGATCTACGTCGGAAAGGCGAAGAGCCTGCGGCAGCGCCTGGCGAACTACTTCCAGGACCTCGCCGGGCTGCACCCGCGCACCCGCACGATGGTGACGACGGCCGCGTCCGTGGAGTGGACGGTTGTCTCCACGGAGGTCGAGGCGCTCCAGCTGGAGTACTCCTGGATCAAGGCGTACGACCCCCGCTTCAACGTCAAGTACCGCGACGACAAGAGCTATCCGTACCTCGCGGTGACGATGAACGAGGAGTTCCCGCGCGTGCAGGTGATGCGCGGTCACAAGAAGAAGGGCGTGCGGTACTTCGGCCCCTACGCGCACGCGTGGGCGATCCGCGACACCGTGGACCTGCTGCTGCGGGTGTTCCCGGTGCGCACCTGCTCCGCCGGGGTGTTCAAGAACGCCGCCCGCACCGGCCGTCCCTGTCTGCTCGGCTACATCGGCAAGTGCTCGGCGCCCTGCGTCGGCCGGATCTCCGCCGAGGATCATCGTGAACTGGCCGAGGAGTTCTGCGACTTCATGGCCGGCCGCACGGGCACCTACATCCGGCGGCTGGAGCGGCAGATGGCCGAGGCGGCCGAGGCGATGGAGTACGAGCGGGCGGCCCGCCTGCGCGACGACATCGGGGCGCTGAAGAAGGCCATGGAGAAGAACGCGGTCGTGCTCGCCGACGCGACCGACGCCGACCTGATCGCGGTCGCCGAGGACGAGCTGGAGGCGGCCGTCCAGATCTTCCATGTGCGCGGCGGACGGGTGCGCGGCCAGCGCGGCTGGGTCACCGACAAGGTGGAGGAGATCACCACCGGCGCCCTGGTCGAGCACGCCCTGCAGCAGCTCTACGGCGAGGAGACCGGCGACTCCGTCCCCCGGGAGGTCCTGGTCCCCGCCCTGCCCGACCCGGTGGAGCCCGTCCAGGAGTGGCTCACCGGCCGGCGCGGCGCGAACGTGTCCCTGCGCGTGCCGCAGCGCGGCGACAAGAAGGCGCTGATGGAGACGGTGCAGCGCAACGCCCAGCAGGCGCTGGCGCTGCACAAGACCAAGCGCGCCTCCGACCTGACCACCCGCTCCCGCGCGCTGGAGGAGATCGCCGAGGCGCTCGGCCTGGACAGCGCCCCGCTGCGCATCGAGTGCTACGACGTCTCGCACCTCCAGGGCGACGACGTGGTGGCGTCCATGGTGGTCTTCGAGGACGGGCTGGCCCGCAAGAGCGAGTACCGCCGCTTCCAGATCAAGGGCTTCGCCGGGCAGGACGACGTCCGGTCCATGCACGAGGTGATCACCCGCCGCTTCCGGCGCTACCTCGCCGAGAAGGAGCGCACGGGGGAGTGGACCGAAGGGGGGAACGGCGGGGACGGCGCGCCCCAGGACGGCCTCCCGGAGCCGCCGGTGAGCACGCTCACCGAGGACGACGGCCGCCCCAAGCGGTTCGCCTACCCGCCCCAGCTCGTGGTGGTCGACGGCGGCGCCCCGCAGGTCGCGGCCGCCCAGCGGGCCCTGGACGAGCTCGGCATCGACGACATAGCCGTGTGCGGCCTCGCCAAGCGCCTGGAGGAGGTGTGGCTGCCGGGCGAGGACGAACCGGTGGTGCTTCCGCGCACCAGCGAGGGCCTGTATCTGCTCCAGCGGGTGCGGGACGAGGCCCACCGCTTCGCCATCACCTATCAGCGCAGCAAGCGCGCCAAGCGCCTCCGGGCCGGCCCGCTGGACGACGTGCCCGGCCTCGGCGAGGCCCGCAAGCAGGCGCTGATCAAGCACTTCGGTTCGGTGAAGCGGCTGCGGTCGGCGACAATCGATCAGATCTGTGAGGTTCCGGGCATAGGCCGCAAGACCGCCGAGACGATCGTCGCGGCCCTCGCCGGGGCGGCACCCTCCGCGCCCGCCGTGAACACGGCCACGGGCGAGATCATGGATGACGAGGACATGGAAGAACCCGGACAGGCCGCGGGTTCTCCCGGGGAACCCGTGTCTGCGGGAGCCCCGGACGAACGACGGGGGCAGGAGAGATGAGCGAGCACGAGACAGGGCCCGGAGCGGACCGGGCCCAGCAGCCACCCGGCCCCGGCGTCACCCGCCGGGACGCAGGCCACGACGACGGAGCACAGGTGAAGACGGGCAACGACAAGGCCGGGCCGGCCGCTGAGGCGGCCATCCCCGAGCTGGTGATCATCTCCGGCATGTCCGGGGCCGGCCGCTCGACGGCCGCGAAGTGTCTGGAGGACCTCGGCTGGTTCGTCGTCGACAACCTGCCGCCCGCGCTGATCCCCACCATGGTCGAGCTCGGCGCCCGCTCCCAGGGCAATGTGGCCCGGATCGCCGTGGTCGTCGACGTCCGAGGCCGGCGCTTCTTCGACAACCTCCGCGAGTCCCTCGCCGACCTCGACGCCCGCGGTGTCACCCGGCGGATCGTCTTCCTGGAGTCCTCCGACGAGGCCCTGGTGCGCCGCTTCGAGTCGGTGCGCCGCCCGCACCCCCTGCAGGGCGACGGCCGCATCGTCGACGGCATCGCCGCCGAGCGGGAGCTGTTGCGCGAGCTGCGCGGCGACGCCGATCTGGTGATCGACACCTCCAGCCTCAATGTGCACGAGCTGCGCGCCAAGATGGACGCCCAGTTCGCCGGCGAGGAGGAGCCCGAGCTGCGGGCCACCGTGATGTCCTTCGGCTTCAAGTACGGCCTGCCGGTCGACGCCGACCTGGTCGTGGACATGCGCTTCCTGCCCAACCCGCACTGGGTCCCGGAGCTGCGCCCCTACACCGGCCTCAACGAGGAGGTGGCGTCGTACGTCTTCAACCAGCCCGGCGCCAAGGAGTTCCTCGACCGCTACGCGGAGCTGCTGCGGCTGGTCGCCGCCGGCTACCGCCGTGAGGGCAAGCGCTATGTGACCATCGCGGTCGGGTGCACCGGCGGCAAGCACCGTTCGGTCGCCATGTCGGAGAAACTCGCCGCGCGGCTCGCCGCCGAGGGCGTGGAGACGGTGGTCGTCCACCGGGACATGGGACGCGAATGACACGACGTACTCCCCGGCTGAGCCGGCTGCGCAGGGCGGTCCCCGAGGGGCGCGCGGGCCGTCCGGCCGAGACCCGCGGTGCCCGCCCGCGCCGCCGCGGCACCCAGCCCAAGGTGGTCGCCCTCGGCGGCGGCATGGGCCTGTCCGCCTCGCTCGCCGCGCTGCGCCGGATCACCGGCGACCTCACCGCCGTGGTCACCGTCGCCGACGACGGCGGCTCCAGCGGCCGCCTGCGCGACGAGCTGGGGGTGCTGCCGCCCGGCGACCTGCGCAAGGCGCTGGCCGCGCTGTGCGGCGACGACGAGTGGGGCCAGACCTGGGCCCAGGTCATCCAGCACCGCTTCCAGTCCCAGGGCGACCTGCACGACCACGCGGTGGGCAATCTGCTGATCGTCGCCCTGTGGGAGCAGCTCGGCGACCACGTCAAGGCCCTGGACCTGGTGGGCCGGCTGCTCGGCGCGCACGGGCGGGTGCTGCCCATGTCCGCGGTCCCGCTGGAGCTGCAGGCCCTGGTCAAGGGGCACGACCCGGAGCGCCCGGACGAGGTGGAGACGGTGCGCGGGCAGGCCACGGTCGCCCTCACCCCCGGCGAGGTGCAGTCCGTGCACCTGGTGCCGAACGACCCGCCGGCCGTGCCCGAGGCCGTCGAGGCGGTCCTCGACGCCGACTGGGTGGTCCTCGGACCGGGTTCGTGGTTCTCCTCGGTCATCCCGCACCTTCTGGTGCCCGGGCTGCGGGACGCCCTGATCGAGACCAAGGCCCGGCGGGTACTTTCCCTGAACCTCGCTCCGCAGCCCGGAGAAACCGAGGGCTTCTCCCCGCAGCGTCATTTGGAGGTTTTGGGACGACACGCCCCTAAACTCGCCCTGGACGTGGTGCTGGCCGACGAGGCCGCTGTGCCCGACCGCGACTCGCTCACCGATGCCGCCAAGCGGTTCGGCGCCGCGGTCGAGCTGGCGCCGGTGGCCCGGCCCGACGGAAGCCCCCGGCACGACCCGGAGCTGCTGGCCGCCGCGTACGACCGTATTTTTCGGATGCATGGAAGGATCGGCCCATGGCGATGACGGCAGCGGTGAAGGACGAGATCTCCCGGCTTCCCGTCACCCGGACCTGCTGCAGGAAGGCGGAGGTCTCCGCCATTCTGCGGTTCGCCGGCGGCCTCCACCTGGTGAGCGGGCGCATCGTGATCGAGGCGGAGCTGGACACCGCCATGGCGGCCCGCCGCCTCAAGCGGGACATCCTGGAGATCTTCGGCCACAGCTCCGAGCTGATCGTGATGGCCCCCGGCGGGCTGCGCCGCGGCTCGCGCTACGTGGTCCGCGTGGTGGCGGGCGGCGACCAGCTGGCCCGCCAGACCGGCCTGGTCGACGGCCGGGGCCGCCCGATCCGGGGGCTGCCCCCGCAGGTGGTCTCGGGGGCCACCTGTGACGCCGAGGCCGCCTGGCGCGGGGCCTTCCTGGCGCACGGCTCGCTCACCGAGCCGGGCCGCTCCTCCTCCCTGGAGGTGACCTGCCCCGGCCCGGAGGCGGCGCTCGCGCTGGTCGGGGCCGCCCGCCGGCTGTCGATCGCCGCCAAGGCGCGCGAGGTGCGCGGTGTGGACCGCGTCGTCGTCCGTGACGGTGATGCGATCGGCGCGCTGCTGACGCGGCTCGGCGCGCACGAGTCGGTGCTGGCCTGGGAGGAGCGCCGGATGCGCCGCGAGGTGCGGGCCACGGCCAACCGCCTCGCCAACTTCGACGACGCCAACCTGCGGCGCTCCGCCCGCGCGGCCGTCGCCGCCGGGGCCCGGGTGCAGCGCGCGCTGGAGATCCTCGGCGACGACGTCCCCGAGCACCTCGCGGCGGCCGGCCGGCTGCGCATGGAGCACAAGCAGGCCTCCCTGGAGGAGCTGGGCGCGCTCGCCGACCCGCCGCTCACCAAGGACGCCGTCGCCGGACGCATCCGCCGGCTGCTCGCCATGGCCGACAAGCGCGCCGCCGACCTCGGCATCCCGGGCACGGAGGCCAATCTCACCGAGGAGCTGACCGAGAACCTCGTCGGCTGACCGGCCGACTCGCTCAGCACGTCAGCTGACGCCGGCCGGCTCGCTCAGCACGTCGGCTGACGTCGGCTTGCTCAGCACATTGACTGACGTCCGTTGGCTCGCTCTGCACGTCGGCTGACGTCCGCCGGCGCGCCCCCTGCGGCTGACCTTCCGTCAAACAGCCGGTGCTGTCGCCCGATCGGGTGAACGGCACCGGCTGTCGCGTGTCGGACCGGCACCCTTGACTCGATCTTCAAGTGTCATGAGCCTGGCAACCGTTCGCTGCTGTGGCGGACCCACCCCAGGGGGGTTCATGAGACGAAGAGCGGGATCGATCCTCGCTGCCGGCGCGCTCCTCATCGGTGGCGCCGGCTTCGCACCGGCCGCCCAGGCGCAACCCGCCGGCCCACCGGCCGGCGACCAGGACGAGGTCCGGGTCTTCCGGGCCGTCGTCACCAGCAAGCAGGTACCGCTGCTGCTGGCCGCGGGCCAGGACGGCCACGAACTCGGTGAGCAGGTCCCCGACCGGGGCACCGCCACCGTCGAGGTCCACCTCACCACCGGACAGGCCGAGAAGCTCGAGAAACAAGGTGTCCGGCTCACCGAGCACCGGCTCTCGGCCCGCGCGGCCGACCGCGTCGAGGATGCCGCCGAGGGCGTGTTCCGCCCGTACAGCGGCAAGGGCGGCCTGAAGGAGGAGATTCTCCGCACCGCGCAGAGGCACCGCGACCTCACCAAGGTCGTCTCCATCGGCAAGACGGTCAGGGGCCAGGACATCCTCGCCCTGAAGCTCACCAAGAGAGCCCGCACCACGCGGGACGGCTCCAAGCCCGCCGTCCTCTACATGTCCAACCAGCACGCGCGCGAGTGGATCACCCCGGAGATGACCCGGCGGCTGATGCACCACTACTTGGACAAGTACCGGACGGACAAGCGCATCAAGAAGATCGTCGACTCCACCGAGCTGTGGTTCGTCCTGTCGGCCAACCCCGACGGCTACGACTACACCTTCGCCGACGACGCCAACCGCCTGTGGCGCAAGAACCTCCGCGACGTCAACGGCGACGGCACCATCGGCACCGGGGACGGCGTCGACCTCAACCGCAACTTCCCCTACAAGTGGGGCTACGACGACGAGGGTTCGTCACCCGACCCCACCAGCCAGACCTACCGCGGCGCGAGCCCCGGCTCCGAGCCCGAGACCAAGGCGATCGACGCGCTGCAGAAGCGCATCGGCTTCACCTACGGCATCAACTACCACTCCGCCGCCGAACTCCTCCTCTACGGCGTCGGCTGGCAGGTCGCCACCCCCACCCCCGACGACGTCATGTACAAGGCGCTCGCCGGGACACCGGGCAACTCCGCGATCCCCGGCTACCTCCCGCAGCTCTCCTCCGAGCTGTACACCACCAACGGCGAGGCCGACGGGCACGCGGCGAACGTCAACGGGATGGCGATGTTCACCCCGGAGATGTCGACCTGTCAGACGGCCTCCGAATACGACCCGGACGACGCCTGGAAGCCCGGCGACTGCCGTTCGATCTTCACCTTCCCGGACGACGAGAAGCTGATCCAGCAGGAGTTCGCCAAGAACGTCCCGTTCGCCCTCTCGGTGGCCGAGAGCGCCGCGCACCCCGACCGGCCGGACTCCGCGGTCGGCCTGAAGGCGGCCGACTTCACCCCGGCCGCCTTCGGCACCTCCTACACGCGCGACGGCGAGCAGGAGGTCTCCGTCGTCGTCCGCAGGGCCGTGCGCGACAAGGAGCTGAAGTACCGCATCGACGGCGGCCGCACCCGGGACGCCGGCCTCAGGGCCTGGAGGGGCGGCGAGCGGTACGGCGGCGAGGACGACCTGTACTTCGACGAGTACCGCGCGATGGTGAAGGGCATCCGCCCCGGTGACCGGGTGCAGGTGTGGTTCACCGGCGAGACCCGGGGCGGCCGGGACGTCGCCAGCGAGCGCTTCACCTTCACCGTGGCCGAACGCCCCCGCGCCGACGTCCTGGTGGTCGCCGAGGAAGGCGCGAAGGCCACCCACGCCCAGCGCTACATCGACGCGCTCCGCGCCAACGGCAGGAGGGCGGCCCTCTGGGACGTCGCCGAGCGGGGCGCGCCCGACGCGCTCGGCGTGCTGAGCCACTTCCGCACCGTGGTCCACTACACCGGCGCCGCCGTGCCGGGCGTGGCGACCCAGCTCCAGCTGCGGGCCTTCCTCAACGAGGGCGGACGGCTGATCGAGGCGGGCGAGCAGGCCGGCGGCTCCGTCGACCTCGGCGAGGGCACCCTGTCCGACGACTTCAGCCAGTACTACCTGGGCGCCTACACCCGCAGTTCCACCTCCGGCGTCACCTCGTTCGCCGGGTCCGGGAAGCTCGGCGGCTTCAGCGGCCCGCTCGGCGACGCGCCGGGCAACCCGCTGGACAAGGCCGGCACCTACGGCCTCACCTCCGACGAGCTGCCCGCCGACCGGTACCCGCAGTTCGCCGGCTGGGGCGCGGGCGACTACCCGGGCACGATCAACCCGTACGGCCCGTACGCGGGCTCCACGATGGCCGCCGCCGTCCACACCGACGACGGCTACAAACGCCTCACCAGAACCGTCGACCTCACCGGTGTCAGCGCGGCCGACCGGCCCACCCTGCGCACCCAGCTGCTGTGGGACACCGAGCCGGGCTACGACAACGTCATCGTCGAGGCGCACACCGCGGGCGCCGGTGACTGGACGACGCTGCCGGAGGCGGGCGGCGCGACCCGCACCACCGTGCCGACCGAGTGCGGAGGCGGCTTCTACGTCGGTGAGCACCCCTGGCTGGAGCACTACCTGACCGTGGCGGACGGCGAATGCACCGCGAGAGGCACCACCGGCGCCTGGAACAGCCTGACCGGCTCCTCCGGCGGCTGGCAGCAGGTGAACTTCGACCTGAGCGCCTACGCCGGGAAGACGGTCGAGGTGTCGGTCAGCTATGTCACCGACCCGGGCAGCGGCGGCCACGGCGTCCTCGCCGACGAGGCCTCCCTGGTCGTGGGCGGCGAGGTGCGCGAGACCGAGGGCTTCGAGACCTCCTTCGGGCCCTGGGAGGTCACCGGCCCGCCCCCGGGCAGCCCGCCGGTGCTGAAGGACTGGACGCGCACCGGGGAGCTGTTCCGGACCCACGCGGCCATCACCACCCGGGACACCGTGCTCCTGGGCTTCGGCCTGGAGCACCTCGCCTCGGCCGCCGACCGGGCGGCCCTGATCCGCAAGGCGCTCGCCGCGCTCGACCGGTGAGCCGGGTGAACCCGGTGAACCGGTGAACCGGTGAACCGGTGAATTGTCTGGCCGGTGAACCAATGAGCCGCACCGCGCCGGACCGGTGGACTCCCGCCGTGTCCGGCGCGGTGAGCGTGGACAGATGAGCGCCCCCGGCGACAGATGAAAGGCGCGAGCCGGAACCCCTGTATCCGGCCAATCCGGGTACCCGGCAGTGACAAGAACCACTCGGACCTGGGCGATCCGTACCCTACTGACGGGTAAGGATCGGCGTGCCGGGTATGGGGCAACTCGATGTCACGGCCGGGCCCCCGGAGCGGTAGGGTCGGGGGTGGTCGGGGACATCCCAAAACAGCTCGCCGGCACTGAGCCGGCGTACCAACGAGGAGATCGGTTCGTGACGATCCGCGTAGGCATCAACGGGTTTGGCCGCATCGGTCGCAACTACTTCCGCGCACTGCTGGAACAGGGCGCCGACATCGAGATCGTGGCTGTCAACGACCTGGGTGACACCGCGACCACCGCACACCTGCTGAAGTACGACACCATCCTGGGCCGCCTCAAGCAGGAGGTCTCCCACACCGCCGACACGATCACCGTCGACGGCAAGACGATCAAGGTGCTCTCCGAGCGCAACCCCGCCGACATCCCCTGGGGCGAGCTGGGTGTCGACATCGTCATCGAGTCGACCGGCATCTTCACCAAGAAGGAAGACGCCGAGAAGCACATCGCCGGCGGCGCCAAGAAGGTCATCATCTCCGCCCCGGCGAAGAACGAGGACATCACCCTCGTCATGGGCGTCAACCACGAGCAGTACGACCCGGCGAACCACCACGTCATCTCCAACGCCTCCTGCACCACCAACTGTGTGGCGCCGATGGCGAAGGTCCTCGACGAGAACTTCGGCATCGTCAAGGGTCTGATGACCACGGTGCATGCCTACACCAACGACCAGCGCATCCTGGACTTCCCGCACAAGGACCTGCGCCGCGCCCGGGCCGCCGCGGAGAACATCATCCCGACCACCACCGGCGCCGCCAAGGCCACCGCCCTGGTGCTGCCGCAGCTCAAGGGCAAGCTGGACGGCATGGCCATGCGCGTCCCGGTCCCGACCGGCTCGGTGACGGACCTGGTGGTCGAGCTCTCCCGCGAGGTGACCAAGGAAGAGGTCAACGCCGCCTTCCAGAAGGCCGCCGAGGGCGAGCTGAAGGGCTACCTGGAGTACACCGAGGACCCGATCGTCTCCTCCGACATCGTCAACGCCCCGGCGTCCTGCACCTTCGACTCCTCCCTGACCATGGTCCAGGAGGGGAAGAACGTGAAGGTCATCGGCTGGTACGACAACGAGTGGGGTTACTCCAACCGCCTCGTGGACCTGACGGTCTTCGTCGGCAACCAGCTCTGATCCCCCCACGGGCAGCCTGATATGAGTTGCAGGGCTCGGCCGGCGCACTCAGCGCCGTCCGGGCCCTGACGCACGTATCGGAGCAGTCGCCCTCTTTCGATCACGAGCGATCACGAGCGAACACGAGCTCTAGCCAGGGAGCCCTCTCATGAAGACGATCGACGAACTCCTCTCCGAAGGGGTCGCGGGCAAGCGGGTCTTCGTCCGCGCCGACCTCAATGTGCCGCTGGACGGCACCACCATCACCGACGACGGCCGCATCCGCGCGGTGCTGCCCACTGTCAAAGCCCTTGCCGAGGCCGGCGCCCGCGTGGTCGTCGCCTCCCACCTGGGCCGCCCCAAGGGCGCCCCCGACCCCGCCTTCTCGCTCGCCCCCGCCGCCACCCGCCTCGGTGAACTCCTCGGCGCCGAGGTGGCGTTCGCGGCCGACACCGTCGGCGACTCCGCCACCTCGACCGTCTCCGGCCTCACCGACGGCAAGGTCGCGGTCCTGGAGAACCTGCGCTTCAACGCCGGCGAGACCAGCAAGGACGACGCCGAGCGCGCCGCCTTCGCCGACCGGCTCGCCGCCCTGGCCGACGTGTACGTCGGTGACGGCTTCGGCGCCGTGCACCGCAAGCACGCCTCGGTCTTCGACCTGCCCAAGCGGCTCCCGCACTACGCCGGCTACCTCATCGCCACCGAGGTCGGCGTCCTGAAGAAGCTCACCGAGGACGTCAAGCGCCCCTACGTGGTCGCCCTCGGCGGCGCCAAGGTCTCCGACAAGCTCGCCGTCATCGACCAGCTGCTCGGCAAGGCCGACCGCCTGCTCATCGGCGGCGGCATGGCGTACACCTTCCTCAAGGCCAAGGGCTACGAGGTCGGCAGGTCGCTGCTCCAGGAGGACCAGATCCCGGCGGTCACCGAGTACCTGGAGCGCGCCGAGAAGCAGGGCGTGGAGCTGGTCCTGCCGGTCGACGCGCTGGTCGCGCCCGAGTTCCCGGACCTGAAGACCAAGGCGCCCGCCAACCCCACAGCCGTCGCCGCGGACGCCATCCCGGCCGACCAGGAGGGCCTGGACATCGGTCCGGAGACCCGCAAGCTCTACGCCTCGAAGCTCGCCGACGCGGCCACCGTCTTCTGGAACGGCCCCATGGGCGTCTTCGAGCACCCCGACTACGCCGAGGGCACCAAGGCGGTCGCCCAGGCCCTCATCGACTCCCCGGGCTTCACCGTGGTCGGCGGCGGCGACTCCGCCGCGGCGGTCCGTACCCTGGGCTTCGACGAGCAGGCATTCGGCCACATCTCGACCGGAGGCGGCGCCTCCCTCGAATACCTCGAGGGCAAGACGCTCCCCGGCCTCGCCGCACTGGAGGACTGACCCTTTATGAGCACGCGCACGCCGCTGATGGCGGGCAACTGGAAGATGAACCTCAACCACCTCGAGGCCATCGCGCACGTCCAGAAGCTCGCCTTCGCCCTGGCCGACAAGGACTACGAGGCCGTCGAGGTCGTCGTCCTGCCGCCCTTCACCGACCTGCGCTCGGTCCAGACCCTCGTCGACGGCGACAAGCTGAAGATCAAGTACGGCGCCCAGGACATCTCCGCCCACGACGGCGGCGCCTACACCGGGGAGATCTCCGGCCCGATGCTGGCCAAGCTGAAGTGCAGCTATGTCGTGGTCGGGCACTCCGAGCGCCGGCAGTACCACGGCGAGACCGACGAGCTGGTGAACGCCAAGGTCAAGGCCGCCCTCAAGCACGGCATCGCCCCGATCCTGTGCGTCGGCGAGGAGCTCGAGGTCCGCGAGGCCGGCAACCACGTCTCCCACACCCTCGCCCAGGTCGAGGGCGGCCTGAAGGACGTCCCGGCCGAGCAGGCCGAGACCGTGGTGATCGCCTACGAGCCCGTCTGGGCCATCGGCACCGGCAAGGTCTGCGGCGCCGAGGACGCCCAGGAGGTCTGCGCCGCCATCCGCGGCAAGCTCGCCGAGCTGTACGGCCAGGAGGTGGCCGACAAGGTCCGCATCCAGTACGGCGGCTCCGTCAAGGCCGGCAATGTCGCCGAGATCATGGCCCAGCCCGACATCGACGGCGCCCTGGTCGGCGGCGCCTCCCTGGACGCCGACGAGTTCGTCAAGATCGTCCGCTTCCGCGACCAGTGAGTATGCGGTAGCGGGGATCCGTCGTACCCTTGCGGGGTCCAGCAGAACCTGCTGGGCCCCGTCGTCCATCCGAATCCGAGGAAGTTGGTCCAGCCGTGGTTTTGGGGTTCTCGATCGCCCTGATCGTCTTCAGCCTGCTGCTGATGCTGCTGGTGCTGATGCACAAGGGGAAGGGCGGCGGCCTCTCCGACATGTTCGGTGGTGGCATGCAGTCCTCCGTCGGCGGCTCCTCGGTCGCCGAGCGCAACCTCGACCGGATCACCGTCGTGGTCGGTCTGCTGTGGTTCGCGTGCATCGTGACGCTCGGCGTCATGATGAAGCTCGACTGAACGAGCAGAGGTACATTCCGCCCGCAACGGGGCGGATCCCCTCCGCATTCCGTGCGTAATGCCCCATGTTCGGTACGCGCAGCACCGCGCGGCCTATCATGGGGCTTGCGTCTTTGAGCGGGGCCCTTGTAACTCCAATCACTGGACGTGCGTTGGGCCTTCCGTAGACTGAGGCGCTCGCAGCGAAGCGGAACGCCGACTCGCTTCGCGGCACCATCACGCAGGGAGTTACGACCGTGGCAAGTGGCAACGCGATCCGGGGAAGCCGGGTCGGGGCGGGGCCGATGGGCGAGGCCGAGCGCGGCGAGTCCGCGCCGCGGCTGCGCGTCTCCTTCTGGTGCTCCAACGGGCACGAGACACAGCCGAGCTTCGCCAGCGACGCGCAGGTGCCCGAAACCTGGGACTGCCCCCGCTGTGGCTTTCCGGCCGGTCAGGACCGCGACAATCCGCCGGACCCCCCGCGCACCGAGCCCTACAAGACCCACCTCGCGTATGTGCGGGAGCGGCGCAGCGACGCGGACGGCGAGGCCATCCTCGCCGAGGCCCTCGCCAAACTGCGGGGCGAGATCTAGTTTTTGACGACCGACCGGGCAGCGACACCTGCCTGGTCGCTGTCGTTTCCGGCCCTGGCCGGCCGTTCGCGCGGCGATTGTCAGTGGTGCCCTCTACGGTTGCGAATCGACCGACCGTGAGGGGGAGTTGTGGCGACAGCCGAAACCGCGGGCACCCGTGCGCCCGCATGGCGCGGCGGATTCGGGCGGCTGTGGAGCGCGGCCGTGCTCTCCAGCCTCGGCGACGCGCTGCGCACCGCCGCGCTGCCTCTGCTCGCCGTCTCCCTCACCGACGATCCGCTGCTCATCGCCTCCGTCACCGCCTGCGGCCATCTGCCCTGGATCGTGTTCGGCCTGCTCGGCGGCGCGGCCGCCGACCGGGTGGACCAGCGGCGGGCCATGTGGGCGGTGGACCTGCTGCGCGGACTGCTGGTCGCCGCCTTCGCCGTGGCCGTGGCGCTCGGCCACGCCTCCATCGGGCTGCTCATCGCCCTGGCGTTCATCCTGACCACCCTGCAGACCCTCTTCGACAACGCCGCCACCGCCCTGCTGCCCTCCTTGGTGCCCCCGGGCGCCCTCGGCAGCGCCAACGCCCGCCTGATGACCGGCCAGCGCCTGGCCGGCGGACTGCTCGGCGGGCCCGCCGTCCCGCTGCTGCTGACCGCCGGGGCCGCCGCACCCTACGCCGTCGACGCCGCCACGTATCTGCTGGCCGCCGCCCTGATCGCCTCGCTGGGGCGGCCCGCCGCCGAGCGCGCCCCGGGACCGCCCGGCAGCACCCTGCGCCGGGAGATCGCCGAGGGGCTGCGCACCCTGGTCCGGGACCGGGTGCTGCGTGCGCTGTGCACCGCGACCGCGCTGTGCAACATCGGCATCGGCGCTCTCCTCGCCACGCTGGTGATCCTGGTGACCGGCTGGCTGGGCGCGGGGGAGACCGGCTATGCGGCGGCCCTGACGGCGTACACGGTCGGCAGTCTCGCCGGGGGCGCGGCGAGCGGACGGCTGGTCGCCCGGCTCGGACGGGCCCGGTCGGTGCTGCTCGCCGGGAGCGTGCAGACCGCCGCACTGCTCGCCATGGGCGGCGTGCGCCACCTGGGCGCGCTCCTCGTGTCCCTGGCCGTCTTCGGCTTCATGGGCATGGTCTGGAACGTCAACACCACCACCCTGCTGCAGGAGCGCAGCCCCGCCGGGATGCTCGGCCGGGTCTCCTCCGCGCACCGGACGCTCGGGGTCGCCGGGACACCGCTGGGCGCGCTGCTCGGCGGGGCCCTCGCCGCGGCCTGGGGGGCGGGCACCCCGGCGCTGCTCGCGGCAGGCTTCTTCGCCCTCGCCACCGCCGCGCTGATACCTGTGCGCCGCCCCGACGTACCTGTTGGTGCGCCGGACGACGGCGCCACGACAGCTCACGTCCACCGCTGATCAATTAGGTTGGGACCGGCAGCGGGGCAAGGTACGCAGCACAGAGCGAGGAAGAAGGCTGAAGTCCGAGATGAACGCAGACGGCCGTACCGGGCTCAATCAGATGCCCGAGTGGAGCGCCCTGGTCAAGCACCGTGAGGAGCTCGGGGAGGTGGAGCTGCGCGAGCTGTTCGCCGCCGACCCCGGCCGCGGCACCTCCTACGTCCTCCGTGTGGGTGACCTGTACATCGACTACTCGAAGCACCTGGTCACCGACCGGACGCTGGCGTTGCTGCGGGACCTGGCGGCGGCGACGGATGTGTTCGGACTGCGGGACGCGATGTTCCGCGGCGAGAAGATCAACACCACCGAGCGGCGGGCGGTGCTGCACACCGCGCTGCGGGCGCCGCGGGACGCGGTGGTGGAGGTCGACGGCGAGAACGTCGTGCCGGGTGTGCACGCGGTGCTCGACAAGATGGCCGACTTCTCCCGGCGCATCCGCTCCGGCGAGTGGACGGGCCACACCGGCAAGCGCATCCGCAATGTCGTCAACGTCGGCATCGGCGGCTCGGACCTCGGCCCGGCGATGGCCTACGAGGCGCTGCGCGCCTACACCGCCCGGGATCTGACGTTCCGCTTCGTCTCCAACGTGGACGGGGCGGATCTGCACGAGGCGCTGCGGGACCTGGACCCGGCCGAGACGCTGTTCATCATCGCCTCCAAGACCTTCACCACGATCGAGACGGTCACCAACGCCACCTCGGCCCGCTCCTGGCTGCTCAACGGCCTGGGCGGCGACGAGAGCGCGGTCGCCAAGCACTTCGTCGCCCTGTCGACCAACGCGGAGAAGGTGGCGGCCTTCGGCATCGACACGGCGAACATGTTCGAGTTCTGGGACTGGGTCGGAGGCCGCTACTCCTACGACTCGGCCATCGGCCTGTCCCTGATGATCGCGATCGGGCCGGAACGGTTCCGGGAGATGCTGGACGGCTTCCACCTGGTCGACGAGCACTTCCGCACCGCGCCCGCGGAGGCCAACGCACCGCTGCTGCTGGGGCTGCTGGGCATCTGGTACAACAACTTCTTCGACGCCCAGTCCCACGCCGTGCTGCCGTACTCGCACTACCTGTCGAAGTTCACCGCGTACCTGCAGCAGCTCGACATGGAGTCCAACGGCAAGTCCGTGGACCGCGACGGCCGGCCCGTCGCCTGGCAGACCGGTCCGGTGGTGTGGGGCACACCGGGGACCAACGGACAGCACGCGTACTACCAGTTGATCCACCAGGGCACCAAGCTGATCCCGGCGGACTTCATCGGCTTCGCCCAGCCGGTCGCCGAGCTCAGCGACGAACTGGCCGCGCAGCACGACCTGCTGATGGCGAACTTCTTCGCCCAGACGCAGGCGCTGGCCTTCGGCAAGACGCCCGAGGAGGTGCGCGCCGAGGGGGTGCCCGAGGAGCTGGTGGCGCACAAGACCTTCCGCGGCAACCACCCCACGACCACCATCCTCGCCAAGGAGCTGACCCCCTCGGTACTGGGGCAGCTGGTCGCGCTCTACGAGCACAAGGTGTTCGTGCAGGGCGCGGTGTGGAACATCGACTCCTTCGACCAGTGGGGCGTGGAGCTGGGCAAGGTCCTGGCCAAGCGCATCGAGCCCGCCCTCACCGAAGGGGCCGACGTGCCCGGCCTGGACGCCTCCACCAAGGCGCTCGTCGGCACCTACCGGGAGCTGCGCGGCCGCTCCTGAGCACGCTGCGGTGAAGCGGGCGGCAGCACGCCGTCCGCTTTCCCGTAGACTCCCCGGCGATCAACGGCAGGCCGGCACGGCGGACGCTCGGGGGAGCTGACGGTGGCACGTACGCGTGGTGGTTGGATCGGCGTTCCGCTCGGCGTTCGGCACGCGCTGAAGGCGCACCGGGCCGCACGCGCGGTGTTCCACCCCGCCTGGATCCCCGACTCGCTGGACCCGACGATCGAACGGCTCAAGCGTTTCCGGGTCGTCGCCGGGGCGGTCACCTCGCTCGGTGTCTACACCTACGTCGAGGGCGGCTTCGCCATCATGGAGCTGCTGGAGAACGCCCTCACCGCGGCCATGGTGCTGCTGCTCCTCACCCCGCTGACGGTCGGCGTGATGCTCCTGGTGTGGCGGCGCACCGGCACCGTAGGGCAGCTGCGGGTGCCGCTGCTGAACTCCCTCAAACTGCTGCTGCTGTTCATCGGCTGTGTCGCCGCGCTCGTGGTGTTGGGCCAGGTCATCGCGGGCAGCAACAGTCAGCTGGTCGTCCTGGGCGTGGGCCTGGTCTTCATCTGGGGGCTCTGGTTCACCGGTATCGGGGCCGTCCGGGTCTGCGGCAACTTCTTCGGCACGGCCGCCGTGCACCGCAGCCTGCCGGCGCTGCTCGCCACCGTGACGAGCTGGCTGACCGCGCTGCCCGACCTGATCACCGGGGACCTGCACGGACTCGGCCTGACTCTGGGCATCGTCTTCATCCTGGGCGCCCCGGTGACGGTCACGGCGATCGCCCTCGCGGAGACGCGCCGGCTCAAGCGCCGGTACGGCATCCGCCTGCGCACCCACCCCGCGAACCTGCCGCCGGTCCCCGGCGGCCCGCCACCGGCGCCGCCGACGGGACTGCCGCACGTACCGCCCCAGGGCAATCCGTACGGTCCGCCGCACGGGCATCCCTACGGCCCGCCCCAGGGCCACAGTCCCTACGGCCCGCCGCGGGGCAACCCCTATGCGCCCCCGCAGGGAAACCCGTACGGCCCGCCGCACGCCCCGCGACCGCCGCACCCGCCGCAGAACCCTTACGGCGGCTGACCCTGGACGGCCGCTGCCTGGAGGACGGCGGTGGGCCGGAGAACGGGCGTGGACCGGAGGCGGCGGTTGATTGGAGGACGGCGGTTGCCCGAAGGCGGCCGCCGCGCGGAAAACGGCGGCTGACTGAAGGACGGCAGT
>NZ_BAAAIZ010000132.1:24000-31298 GCF_039526425.1 Streptomyces thermospinosisporus | reverse complement strand
CGGTGCCTTTCCGGGTTCCGCTTGCGCGTTTCCCTTTCCGGCGCACCCGACTTTATCAGAGATTCTGAGCCGGATTTCCCTCCCCCTCCGGGCGGTTGTCTCCGGCGCACGAG
Source organism: Streptomyces thermospinosisporus (assembly GCF_039526425.1). NCBI lineage: Bacteria > Bacillati > Actinomycetota > Actinomycetes > Kitasatosporales > Streptomycetaceae > Streptomyces > Streptomyces thermospinosisporus. Next base: position 31,185 of record NZ_BAAAIZ010000132.1, on the reverse strand, counting down.
GTGGCCGGGTGCCCGATCGGGAGGAGTTGTAAACGTACTGGAGCGGGGCGGCTCGATGCAAATCGAGCCGCCCCGCTCCCAGTTCGCGCCCTGCCCTGCGGTCCGACGGACCGTCAGCTCGGGCTCAGACCTCCACCACGACGGGCAGGATCATCGGGCGGCGCCGGTAGGTGTCGGAGACCCACTTGCCCAGCGTGCGGCGGACGAGCTGCTGCATCTGGTGCGGTTCGACGACCCCGTCCTGGGCGGAGCGCTCCAGGGACTCGGTGATCTTCGGAATCACCTCACCGAAGGCCGAGTCGTCGATGCCGGAGCCGCGGGCCTGGATGTGCGGACCGCCGGTGATCTTGCCGGTCGAGGAGTCGAGGACGACGAAGACCGAGATGATGCCCTCGTCGCCGAGGATCTTGCGGTCCTTCAGGGCCGGCTCGCCGACGTCGCCGACGGAGAGGCCGTCGACGTAGACGTAGCCCGCCTGGACCTTGCCGGAGATCTTGGCCTTGCCCTCGATCAGGTCGACGGCGACGCCGTCCTCGGCGATGACGATGCGGTCGTGGGGGACGCCGGTCAGCGCGCCCAGTTCCGCGTTGGCGCGCAGGTGCCGCCATTCGCCGTGGACCGGCATCAGGTTGCGCGGGCGGCAGATGTTGTAGAAGTACAGCAGCTCGCCCGCGGAGGCGTGGCCCGAGACGTGGACCTTGGCGTTGCCCTTGTGGACGACGTTGGCGCCCCAGCGGGTGAGGCCGTTGATCACGCGGTAGACCGCGTTCTCGTTGCCCGGGATCAGGGAGGACGCCAGGATCACGGTGTCGCCCTCGACGATCCGGATCTGGTGGTCGCGGTTGGCCATGCGGGACAGGGCGGCCATGGGCTCGCCCTGGGAGCCGGTGCAGACCAGGACCACCTCGTGGTCGGGCAGGTCGTCCAGGGTCTTGACGTCCACCACCAGGCCCGGCGGGACCTTCAGATAGCCGAGGTCACGGGCGATGCCCATGTTGCGGACCATGGAGCGGCCGACGAAGGCGACCCGGCGGCCGTACTCGTGGGCGGCGTCCAGGATCTGCTGGATGCGGTGGACGTGGCTGGCGAAGCTGGCCACGATGATCCGCTTGCGGGCGCCGGCGAACACCTGGCGGAGCACAGCGGAGATGTCGCGCTCGTGCGGGGTGAAGCCGGGGACCTCGGCGTTGGTGGAGTCGGAGAGGAGGAGGTCGATGCCCTCCTCGCTCAGCCGCGCGAACGCGTGTAGATCCGTGAGGCGGTTGTCCAGCGGCAGCTGGTCCATCTTGAAGTCGCCGGTGTGCACGACCATGCCCGCGGGGGTGCGCACGGCGACGGCGAGCGCGTCCGGGATGGAGTGGTTGACCGCGATGAACTCGCAGTCGAAGGGGCCGATGCGCTCGCGGTGTCCCTCCGCCACCTCGAGGGTGTAGGGGCGGATGCGGTGCTCCTGGAGCTTGGCCTCGATCAGGGCGAGGGTCAGCTTGGAGCCGATCAGCGGGATGTCCGGCTTCTCACGCAGCAGGAACGGGACGCCGCCGATGTGGTCCTCGTGGCCGTGGGTGAGGACGATGCCCTCGATGTCGTCGAGACGGTCCCGGATGGACGAGAAGTCCGGCAGGATCAGGTCGATTCCGGGCTGCTCCTCCTCGGGGAAGAGCACTCCGCAGTCGACGATCAGCAGGCGGCCGCCGTACTCGAAGACCGTCATGTTCCGGCCGATCTCGCCCAGGCCGCCGAGTGGGGTGACACGCAGTGCGCCGTCGGCCAGCGGCGGGGGCGGGCCGAGTTCAGGATGCGGATGACTCAAAAGACTCTCCTCAACCACGCGCGCCACGTACCGGTGGGGCACGTGGCGCGCGTGACGTTCGTGCAGAAGCAGTTGTCGTATGGGGTGCGGGCACCGGTGGCCCGCCTATTCAGTTGTGGAGTCAGGTGCGCGGGCGGTCGCGCGAAGTCTGTTGTTTAAAGCTGTACCCCGCCGGCGGCAAGATCGATCTTGAGCTGCTCGATCTCCTCGGGGGTGCACTCGGCCATGGGGGGACGCAGGGGTCCGGCGGGCAGGCCCTTCAGGGCGAGGGCCGCCTTGGTGGTCATCACGCCCTGGGTGCGGAACATGCCCGTGTAGACCGGGAGCAGCTTCTGGTGGATCTCGGTGGCCTTCTGGACGTCGCCGGAGGTGTACGCCTCGACCAGGGCGCGCAGCTCGGCGGTGACCAGGTGGCCGACGACGGAGACGAAGCCGACCGCGCCCACGGAGAGCAGGGGCAGGTTGAGCATGTCGTCGCCGGAGTACCAGGCGAGGCCGGAGCGGGCGATGGCCCAGCTGGCGCGGCCGAGGTCGCCCTTGGCGTCCTTGTTGGCGACGATCCTCGGGTGCTCGGCGAGCCGGACGATCGTCTCGGTGTTGATCGGGACACCGCTGCGGCCGGGGATGTCGTAGAGCATGACGGGCAGCCCGGTGGCGTCGGCGATGGCCGTGAAGTGCCGGTACAGGCCCTCCTGCGGGGGCTTGTTGTAGTACGGCGTGACGACCAGCAGGCCGTGGGCGCCGGTGCGCTCGGCGGTGCGGGCCAGCTCGATGCTGTGGTGGGTGTCGTTGGTGCCGACTCCGGCCACCACGTGGGCGCGGTCGCCGACGGCCTCCAGTACCGCCCGTACGAGATCCCTTTTCTCCGCGTCGCTGGTGGTGGGGGACTCGCCGGTGGTGCCGTTGATGATCAGGCCGTCGTTGCCTGCGTCCACCAGGTGGGTGGCGAGCCGCTGTGCGCCGTCGAGGTCGAGTGCGCCGTCCGCCGTGAAGGGCGTGACCATGGCGGTGAGGACCCGCCCGAAGGGGGTCTGCGGAGTGGAGGTCGGAGCCATGGGTAACACGCTACTCGTTGCTCAGGACCGGGTCTGCCCTCGGGGCGGGCGACAAGGTGGTGCATATGGGGAGCCCGGTACTGCCTGCTCGGGGGTTCAGGCAGTACCGGGTCCGTTTGATCAGGCTAGGAAACTTCGCTATGTGCCGCAATACGGACACTTCGCGGGCTGATCCGTACATGTGTGCCGGTGTGGGGAACGTCGCCCGGCCACCCGGGTTACGGGGCGACGCGTCCGTTGGCGTTGAAGGCGGCGTAGGTGAGCGGCATGAGCCGGGCCCACTCGGCCTCCATCTTCTCGCCGACCATCTCGATCTCCCGCTGCGGGAAGGACGGCACCTTGGCCAGCTCGTGCTGGGTGCGCAGGCCGAGGAAGTGCATCAGCGAGCGGGCGTTGCAGGTGGCGTACATGGTGGAGTACAGGCCGACGGGAAGCACCGAGCGGGCGACCTCACGGGCGATGCCGGCGGCGAGCATCTCCTGGTAGGTGCGGTAGGCCTGGCGGTACGACTCCTCCATGGACTCGGTGACCAGCCGGTGCTGCTCGAGGGTGCCCTCGACGAAGCGGTACTTGCCGGGCCGGCCCTCCTGGACCAGTTTGCGGGAGCTGTCGGGGACGTAGAAGACCGGCTGGAGCTCCCGGTAGCGGCCCGACTCCTCGTTGTACGACCAGCCGACCCGGTGCCGCATGAACTCGCGGAAGACGAAGATCGGGGCGCTGATGAAGAAGGTCATCGAGTTGTGCTCGAACGGGCTGCCGTGCCGGTCCCGCATCAGGTAGTTGATCAGGCCCTTGGAGCGCTCCGGGTCCTTCTGCAGCTCGTCCAGGGACTGCTCCCCGATCGTGGACACACGGGCCGCGAACAGTACGTCGGAGTCCGCCGCGCTGTGTTTGACCAGCTCGACGGTGACGTCGCTACGGAACTCGATCTTGAAGTCTGCGTCGGGGTTCACGGTGTGAGGGGCCTTCCCGTCTGGTCCTGTGCGCCGTCACTTTACCCACGGAAGGGCCATGGTCCGGGCGGTGGCTGCTGGTGAGCGAGGAAACGTATCGGTAGCCTCACCGGGCACAGCAATCACATGGATCTAGTGAGGACCCGCCGTGCCCCTGCCCTTTCTGACGGCCGACCGCGAGCTCGACACCGCGGACGATGTCCCGCTGCCCTACGAGGACCGCGACCGCTGGCGGCGCCCGTACCGTCCGGGCCCCTGGCGGGTGGGGACGGCGGCGCTGTTGCTGCTGCTCGCCTCGTTCGTGCTGTTCTCCGCGGTGATCATCGCGGCGACGGCGTCGGTGTCGTCGGCCGGGGTGGTCTTCGGGCTGGCGCTGGTCGTCATCGCCGGTGCGCTGCGGCTGCTGCGGATGGGCGTGTGGGTGAGCGCCCGGGGCCTGCGGCAGGTGCTGTTCTTCACCACGCGCACGGTGCCGTGGGAGCAGGTCGGCTCGGTGCGCACGGTGCAGCAGCCGGTGCGGCTGCTGGGGCTGCCCCGGATGGTGCAGGGGCAGGCGCTGCTGCTCGCGCGGCGCGGGCAGGCGGAGGCGGTGCCGCCGCTGCTGACCACGCACAACGCCGACTTCCTGGGGCGTGACCTCGCCTTCGACCGGGCGGCCGACTCGGTGGAGGCGTGGGCGGAGGAGTACCGCCGGGTGTGAGGAGCAGCCCGGTGCGCGGCGCCATCCCTCACTGCGTGGCGCCGTGGCTCACTGCGTGGCGCCGTGGCTCACTGGGAGGCGCTGTGCCGGTGCAGGGCGATGGCGCGCTGCATGGCCTTGCGGGCGCGCGGGGTGTCGCGGGCGTCGTGGTAGGCGACGGCGAGCCGGAACCAGCTGCGCCAGTCGTCGGGGGCGGCCTCGGTCTCGGCCTTGCGGCGGGCGAAGACCTCGTCGGCCGAGTCGCGGTCGATGCGCCCGCTGGGCAGGCGCTTCAGCTCGTCGACGGGCAGCCCGCCCTCGGCCTCGAGCTGGGCGGCGAGGCGGTTGGCCTGGCGGACGAACTGGGTGTTCTTCCACAGGAACCACACCCCGATCACCGGCAGGATGAGGACCGCGATGCCGAAGGCGACGGTGACGGGCGTGCCGGCCTCGATGAGGAGCACGCCCCGGCTGCCGACCAGGACGAAGTAGACGACCAGGACGGCAGCCGTGAGGGCGTAGGAGATCTTGGCGCGCATGGCGGGGACGGGGCTCAGTTCAGGTCGAGGAAGTGCTCCAGGCCGAAGGTCAGGCCCGGGGTGCTGATCACGCGGCGGACGCCGAGCAGGATGCCCGGCATGAAGCTGCTGTGGTGCAGGGAGTCGTGGCGGATGGTGAGGGTCTCGCCCTCGCCGCCGAGCAGGACCTCCTGGTGGGCCAGCAGGCCGCGCAGGCGGACCGCGTGCACCGGGACGCCGTCCACGTCGGCGCCGCGGGCCCCGTCCAGGGCGGTGACCGTGGCGTCCGGGGCGGGCGCGGAGCCGGCGGCGCGGCGGGCCTCGGCGATGAGCTGGGCGGTGCGGGTGGCGGTGCCGGAGGGGGCGTCGGCCTTGTTCGGGTGGTGCAGCTCGACGACCTCGACGGACTCGAACAGCGGGGCGGCGATCTGCGCGAACTTCATGGTCAGGACGGCGCCGATGGAGAAGTTGGGCGCGATCAGCACGCCCGTCTCAGGGGACCGCTCCAGCCAGCCCTTGAGCTGGGCGAGGCGCTCGTCGGTCCAGCCGGTGGTGCCGACGACCGCGTGGATGTTGTGCCGCACGCAGAAGTCGAGGTTGCCCATGACCGAGGCGGGCGTGGTCAGCTCCACGGCGACCTGGGCGCCGGACTCGACGAGCGTCTCCAGCTTGTCGCCCCGGCCGAGGGCGGCGACCAGTTCCATGTCCTCGGCGGCCTCGATCGCCTTGACCGCCTCGGATCCGATCCGGCCCTTGGCACCGAGGACCGCCACGCGCAGCTTGCTCATCTGTGTTGCTTCCTTACCGGAGGGGATTGCCGAGGGATTGCCGGGGTGGGTCAGGCGACGGCTTCGTGCAGGCGGGCGGCCTGCTTGTCCTTCAGCGGGCCGATGACCGACAGCGAGGGCCGCCGTCCCAGGATGTCGCGGGCGACCGAGCGCACGTCGTCCGGGGTGACCGACGCTATCCGGTCCAGCATGTCGTCGACCGACATCTGCTCGCCCCAGCACAGCTCGCTCTTTCCGATGCGGTTCATCAGCGCGCCGGTGTCCTCCAGGCCGAGGACGGTGGAGCCCTGGAGCTGGCCGATGGCGCGCTCGATCTCGTCGTCCGCCAGTCCGTGCTCGGCGACCTGGTCGAGTTCGTCGCGGCAGATCTTCAGCACGTCGTGCACCTGGGAGGGCCTGCAGCCGGCGTACACGCCGAACAGGCCGCAGTCGGCGAAGCCGGAGGTGTAGGAGTACACGCTGTAGGCGAGGCCGCGCTTCTCCCGGACCTCCTGGAAGAGGCGGGAGGACATGCCGCCGCCGAGGGCGGTGTTCAGCACGCCGAGGGCCCAGCGGCGCTCGTCGGTGCGGGCCAGGCCGGGCATGCCGAGCACGATGTGCGCCTGCTCGGTGCTGCGGTCGACCACCTCGACGCGTCCTGCGGTGCGCAGGGCACGGGTGCCGCCGCGCGGGGCGATGGGCCGGGCGTCGGGGTCCTTGAGGGCGCCCGCCTTCTCGAAGGCGGCGCGGACCTGGCGTACGACCTTGTTGTGGTCGATGTTGCCGGCGCAGGCGACGACCAGGTGGGTGGGGTCGTAGTGCTTCTTGTAGAAGCGGCGGATGCGTTCGGCGGTGAGGGCGTTGACCGTCTCGACGGTGCCGAGGACGGGGCGGCCGAGGGGGTTGTCGCCGAACATGGTGTGCGCGAACAAGTCGTGCACGCAGTCGCCCGGGTCGTCCTCGGTCATGGCGATCTCTTCGAGGATGGCGCCGCGCTCGACGTCCACGTCCTCCTGGCGGATCAGCGAGCCGGTGAGCATGTCGCACACCACGTCGATGGCGAGCGGCAGGTCGCTGTCGAGCACGCGTGCGTAGTAGCACGTGTACTCCTTGGCGGTGAACGCGTTCATCTCGCCGCCGACCGCGTCCAGGGCGGAGGAGATCTCCAGGGCGGAGCGGCGTGCGGTGCCCTTGAAGAGCAGGTGCTCCAGGTAGTGGGTGGCGCCGTTCAGCGCGGGGGTCTCGTCGCGGGAGCCGACGTGGGCCCAGATGCCGAAGGTGGCGGAGCGGACGGTGGGCTGGGTCTCGGTGACGATGCGCAGGCCGCCGGGGAGGGTGGTCTTGCGGACCGTGCCGATGCCGTTCTCGCCCTTGATGAGCGTTTGGGTACGGGCGACGGCCCG
>NZ_BAAAIZ010000132.1:18046-23959 GCF_039526425.1 Streptomyces thermospinosisporus | reverse complement strand
TCACTTGGCGGCGTCGTCCTTGTTCTCGTCGGAGTTCTCGCCCTCGAGCACGGGGATCAGGGAGAGCTTGCCGCGGGAGTCGATCTCGGCGATCTCGACCTGGACCTTCTGGCCCACGCCGAGGACGTCCTCGACGTTCTCCACGCGCTTGCCGCCGGCCAGCTTGCGGATCTGCGAGATGTGCAGCAGGCCGTCCTTGCCGGGCAGCAGGGAGACGAACGCACCGAAGGTGGTGGTCTTGACGACCGTGCCCAGGTAGCGCTCGCCGACCTCGGGCATCGTCGGGTTGGCGATGCTGTTGATGGTGGCGCGGGCGGCCTCGGCGGAGGGGCCGTCGGCGGCGCCGATGTAGATGGTGCCGTCGTCCTCGATGGTGATCTCGGCGCCGGTGTCCTCCTGGATCTGGTTGATCATCTTGCCCTTGGGGCCGATGACCTCGCCGATCTTGTCGACCGGGATCTTCACGGTGATGATCCGCGGCGCGTGGGGGGACATCTCGTCCGGCCGGTCGATCGCTTCCATCATCACGTCGAGGATGTGGAGGCGGGCGTCCCGGGCCTGCTTGAGGGCGGCGGCCAGGACGGAGGCCGGGATGCCGTCCAGCTTGGTGTCGAGCTGGAGGGCGGTGACGAACTCCTTGGTGCCGGCGACCTTGAAGTCCATGTCGCCGAAGGCGTCCTCCGCACCGAGGATGTCGGTGAGGGTGACGTAGTGGGTCTCGCCGTCGATCTCCTGGGAGATCAGGCCCATGGCGATACCGGCGACGGGGGCCTTCAGCGGCACACCGGCGTTCAGCAGCGACATGGTGGAGGCGCAGACGGAGCCCATGGACGTCGAGCCGTTGGAGCCGAGGGCCTCGGACACCTGGCGGATCGCGTAGGGGAACTCCTCGCGGCTCGGCAGGACCGGGAGCAGGGCGCGCTCGGCGAGGGCGCCGTGGCCGATCTCGCGGCGCTTCGGGGAGCCGACGCGGCCGGTCTCGCCGGTGGAGTACGGCGGGAAGTTGTAGTTGTGCATGTAGCGCTTGCGGGTCACCGGCGAGAGGGTGTCCAGCTGCTGCTCCATGCGCAGCATGTTCAGCGTGGTGACGCCCAGGATCTGGGTCTCGCCGCGCTCGAACAGTGCCGAGCCGTGGACCCGCGGGATGGCCTCCACCTCGGCGGCCAGGGTGCGGATGTCGGTGACACCGCGGCCGTCGATGCGCTTCTTCTCCTTGATCACGCGCTCGCGGACCAGCTGCTTGGTGAGCGCGCGGTACGCGGCGGAGATCTCCTTCTCGCGGCCCTCGAACTCGGGCAGGAGCTTCTCGGCGGCGAGCTGCTTGACGCGGTCAAGCTCGGCCTCGCGCTCCTGCTTGCCGGCGATGGTGAGCGCCTGCGCGAGCTCGGGCTTGACGGCGGCGGTCAGCGCCTCCAGGACGTCGTCCTGGTAGTCGAGGAAGATCGGGAACTCGGCGACCGGCTTGGCGGCCTTGGCGGCGAGGTCCGACTGGGCCTTGCAGAGCACCCGGATGAAGGGCTTCGCGGCCTCCAGGCCGGCGGCGACGACCTCCTCGGTGGGCGCCTCGGCGCCGCCCTCGATGAGCTTGATCGTCTTGTCGGTGGCCTCGGCCTCGACCATCATGATCGCGACGTCGCCGTCCTCCAGGGTGCGGCCCGCGACGACCATGTCGAAGACGGCTTCCTCGAGCTCGGAGTGCGTCGGGAAGGCCACCCACTGGCCGCGGATCAGCGCGACGCGGACGCCGCCGATCGGGCCGGAGAAGGGCAGGCCGGCCAGCTGCGTGGACGCGGAGGCGGCGTTGATCGCCACCACGTCGTACAGGTGGTCGGGGTTGAGCGCCATCACCGTGGCGACGATCTGGATCTCGTTGCGCAGGCCCTTCTTGAAGGACGGACGCAGCGGGCGGTCGATCAGGCGGCAGGTGAGGATGGCGTCCTCGGAGGGCCGGCCCTCACGGCGGAAGAACGAGCCAGGGATCTTGCCGGCGGCGTACATCCGCTCCTCGACGTCCACCGTGAGCGGGAAGAAGTCGAGCTGGTCCTTGGGGTTCTTGGACGCGGTGGTGGCCGACAGCACCATGGTGTCGTCGTCCAGGTACGCGACGGCGGAGCCGGCGGCCTGCTTGGCCAGGCGACCCGTCTCGAAGCGAACGGTGCGGGTGCCGAAGGAGCCGTTGTCGATGACGGCCTCGGCGTAGTGGGTCTCGTTCTCCACTAGCGGTTTCTCCGTTACTTTGTCGTCTTTCGTCCCGTCTGCCCGTGTGGCAGGGGGACGAGTGCGGAGAAGCGCGCCGTGTGTGCGGGCCGGTCTTCGATCGAAGCACCCGGGGTCGATTCCCCGGGGGCCACTACCGAGGACCGGCGGCGGCTGGGTGCGCCTCTCCTCATGCTTGAAGTGCTTGAAGTTCTTGGATCGTGCGGTGTCGTCCGTCTTGCTCTGTGCGTTGTGCTACCACACTACAAAGGAGCGGTGACACTGCGCACGTACAGCGGTACAGCCGCGGCCGCACTGCCGTACAGCAAAGGGAGCGGCCCCCTGGTTCAGGGAACCGCTCCCTTCACGGCGTCCTACTTGGCGCCCGCCGCACCGCGGCGGATGCCCAGGCGGTCGACCAGCGCGCGGAAGCGCTGGATGTCCTTCTTGGCCAGGTACTGCAGCAGCCGGCGGCGCTGACCGACCAGGATCAGCAGACCACGACGAGAGTGGTGGTCGTGCTTGTGGGTCTTGAGGTGCTCCGTCAGATCGGAGATCCGACGGGACAGGAGAGCGACCTGGACCTCGGGGGAGCCGGTGTCACCCTCCTTGGTCGCGAACTCGGCGATGATCTGCTTCTTCGTGGCGGCGTCGAGCGACACTCGTACTCCTCGTAATCTGTGAGTGGCCACCGAGTGCCCCCGGTCTGCTTCTCGGGGGAGCTTCCATGACTCGGAAGGCGGGGATCCGCTGGGCGCGACCTCCAGAGCCTGCGCTCCGGGGGTGCGTACACAAACGGCCGTCACTCAGGGTACCAGGCGGCGGGGGCCCTTCTTGCCGCTTGGTCCACAGCTCGGCAAAACCACCCAGGTGGGACGGGCAGCGCCACTAGGGTGACGCTCGGACGATCGGTACTGCCGGGTACATGAGGTACCCGGGTACGTCGGGAAGGGGTCGCTGCGGCATGGCGGAGACGGCTGAGGAGATCAAGGCGCGCAAGGAACGGGAGAGAGACGAGCTGTACGCCCTCGACATCTCCGGCGTCGAGTGGCACGGCCCGCCCGGCACCTCCCCGGACGAGGAACGGGTGGAGATCGCGTACCTGCCCGGCGGCGCGGTGGCCATGCGGTCCTCGCTCGACCACGACACGGTGCTGCGCTACACGGAGGCGGAGTGGCGGGCCTTCGTGCTGGGGGCCCGGGACGGCGAGTTCGATCTGAAGCCGCCGGGGGACTCGTCGGAGGCTGCGCCGCAGGAGGCGCCGGAGGGCTCGTCGCAGAGCTCCTGATCCGAGCGACCGCCGCACACGCCCGGGAGGCCGTATCGCCTCCCGGGCGACGCATGTCCGGCTCGTACCGCGGTGCCGGGCGAACGCCAGGACCCCCAGTGAGCAGGACCCCCAGCGAGGACGAGCATGCCCGGTACGGCTTCACCGGCCTCCCGGCGCCGGCGTCTCGCCGTGGTGACGGCGGCGGTGATGTGCGGCGTGCTGGCCGGCGGTGCGGGAGCGCGGTCCCTGTCCGGACCGGAGGGCGACGACGGAGGATGCGGGGGCCTGCTGAGGAACAAGCGCATCCGTGCGGCGCTCGGCGACGCCCACGACAGCGGCCTGGGCTGTGCCCGGCTGGGTGCGGAGATCAAGAAGGCGACGACGGTGGCCGGGGCGGCACTCACTGCGGCAGGCACAGGCGATGAAGGACGTCCTCGTCACGGTCGACGAGGAGCTGGAGAGACCGGGCGGACGGGTGGGCCGGCCGTTGTTCACGCCGCTCGCGGAGGCGCTGGCCGGCTGCGCGGCGGACACGGAGGCGATCCTCGGGGTCCGCAGTACGGAGTACGTGTTCAGCGGCCCGCCCGCCGAGCCGGCCTGGCAGGACGACGAGGGGTGTGCACATGTCCGTGCCGCGCACCGTGCTGCTGCGGGTCGCGCGCGTGCTGTCCGAGGAGCCCGCGGCCTGTGTCGCCTTGCGGCAGGCGGCAACCCGCCGGGCGGCAGAGGCCCTTGCCGCGGCGGAGCCCGGCTCTCGTCGGCTCCTGGCGGCGGATGCTGCTCAGCCAGCGCGCCTCGCTCGTGGAGCAGAGCGCCGTCATGGCCGGCGTCCGGGGGAAGGCCGCGGGGCTCGACCCCACGGTGCACAGGTTGCTGCGGAAGGAATCCCTCGACGCCTCTTCCGGCGCGCGGGAGCGCGCACTGCGCGAACTGGACTGACGGCAAAGCGCCGCAACGCGCCCGAAGTTGGGCGCGGTATGGCGGTTCTTGTCCGGTTCTCTTATGTCTTGTGCCCTGCGGCGGTGGGGTGTTGGCGAGGTCGGTGGCTGTTCACGGAGCTGTGCCGGGGCTGTGACGGGCCTGCCGGTGCGCCTGAAGTGGTGACTAGGGTGGGATCGGGCGTGGTCGGTCCTGCAATCGGACGAGACGACCACGCGGCAACCTCGAACAACTTCCGACGACGACAAGATGCTGGTCGCACGGCGCGGCGTGCGGGTGCTCGACCACACCAGGAGGAACTGTGAGCAGCGATCGGGACGGGATCCGCGGGGGCTGGGCGACACCCGGCGATGACCAGCCCGACGCGGAGTCCGCCGTCGAGGCGACGGGCGAGTTCACCATCGACTACGCGCCGCCGGCCTGGTACACGCAGAACGCGTCGGGATCGTCGGCGTCGGAGGGCTCGTCCGCCTCTGCTACGGGGGAGGCTTCGGATTCCGTGTCCACAGCGCCTTCCGAGCCTGCTGCCGATGCCGACGGGTCGCCTTCGGACAGCGCTGAGCCTGCCGCTCCGGTGCCGCCCGTTCCGGGGCTGACGCCGCCGCCCGCGGTGAGTTCCCCGGAGCCCGCAGTAAATCCGGCGCCGGGGGCGCCTTTTGCCTCGCCCGCGCCCGCGCCTGCTTCCGGTGCACCCTTCACTCCGCCCGTGCCGCCTCCCGGGGTGCCGGGGGTCGTGCCCAAGCTGCCGGTGGGGTTCGAACCGCAGCAGCCGCAGGGGGAGGGTCAGATGAACGGGGGGTCTTCGTCGTCCCCGTCGGCGCCGGAGGCCCCGGTCGCCGGGACCGAGCCCGGGGTGACCGATCCCGGCAACGGTGACCTGGAGAGCGGTGCCACGATCCGGTTCTCCGCCGCCGCGCTGAAGCGGGAGTTCGCGCGGCGGGACGCCGAGGCGGCGGGCGAGGAGAGCCCGTCCAGGGACGGCGGGACCGAGGACGCCGGCGTTCCGGCAGCGGGCCGGCTCAAGACCGAGGCCGAGCACGGCGATTCGGACGCCGCCACCGCTGACGTCGGCGGCGAGGGCCCGCAGGCCCCGGCGGCAGAGGCGGAGCGGGACGACGAGGGCTCCGGTGAGACGGAAGCCTCGGCGGTGGACGCTCCGGAAGCGGGGGCGGACTCCGTGGACGACGCAGACGCGGAGAGCCGGCCGGAGGCGCCGGAAGCGGAGGTTGAGGCCGAGGCCGAGGGCGGCGCGGCAGCGGAGGCGGAGGCCTCCCCGGAGGAGGCCGCGGCCGGCGAGAGCGCCGAGGACGCGGTGGCCGGGCCGGCTGAGCCCGAGGACGCGGCGCGCGAGGAGGAGCCCCGGGACGCCGTGCCCGAGGATCCCGTACCCGCGGACGCAGTACCCGCAGACGCGGTGCCGGCCGATGCCACGCCCGCCGCTGCGGCACCGGCCGATACCGCACCGGCCGGACCCGAGCCCGAGGACGCCGAGCCGGCGAACGCCGCCG
>NZ_BAAAIZ010000132.1:0-18025 GCF_039526425.1 Streptomyces thermospinosisporus | reverse complement strand
GCGTCCTCCGAAGCGCCCGGCGGCGACGGGCCGCAGGACGCCGTCCCGCCCGCCTGGACTCCCCCGGTGCCGCAGGGCGCACCGCCGGTGCCGCCCGGCTACCCGGCCGCCCCGGCGCCCGCGGCGCAGTGGCCCGCTCAGCCCCCGGCGCAGCCCGGCGGCTACGGCTACCCGCCGCAGCCGCCCGCGCCGCAGGGACAGCAGCCGGGTATGCCTCCGCAGGCTCCCGCCCACCAGCCTCAGCCGCAGCAGCCCGCCGCTGCCCAGGACCAGTCCGCCGCCGCGCCGCAGCAGCCGCCCGTCCAGCCGCAGGCTCCGCAGCCGGCCCCGGCGCCGTGGAACACGCCGGGTGCCCAGACGGCGCCTCCGACCGCGGTGCAGCCGCCGGCCGGTTACGGCTTCCCGCAGCCGGGCTCCTCCCCCGCGCCGGACGCCCGGGGCGGCTACGGCTTCCCGAACCCGGCGGCGGCCCAGGCCCCTGCGGCACCGCAGGCGCAGGCCCCCGCGCAGCAGCCCGCCCCGCAGCCGGAAGCGCAGGCCCAGCCGCAGCCGTCGGCCCAGCAGCCGAACCCGCAGGCCGGATACGGCTTTCCGCAGCCCGGTACGCCCGGCACGCCGAGTACGCCCGGTGCGCCCGCGGCCGGCCCCGGCAACGGTTACGGCTTCCCGCTCCAGCCCGCGCCGCAGGCACAGCCGCCGGCGCCGCAGCCCGGTGCGCCCGCGCAGGCCCAGCCGCAGCCCGGTGTGCCGCCGCAGGGGCAGCCGCAGCCGCCCGTCGACCCCAGGCTCGGGGCCGCCTGGCCGCAGCCGATGCAGCACGATCAGCGGCAGCCGACCAACCCGCAGGCCGCACCGCTCGGTTACACGGCCGCAGTGGAGCTGTCGTCGGACCGGCTGCTGAACAGCAAGAAGCAGAAGGCGAAGAGCAGCCGTCCGGTCGGCGGATCGCGCTTCAAGCTCGGCGGCAAGAAGGAGGAGGCCGAGCGGCAGCGGAAGCTGCAGCTGATCCGCACGCCGGTGCTGTCCTGCTATCGCATCGCCGTGATCAGCCTCAAGGGCGGTGTGGGCAAGACGACGACCACCACCGCGCTCGGTGCGACGCTCGCCTCGGAGCGGCAGGACAAGATCCTCGCGATCGACGCGAACCCGGACGCCGGTACCCTCGGCCGCCGCGTGCGGCGGGAGACCGGGGCGACGATCCGCGACCTCGTCCAGGCGATCCCGTACCTCAACTCCTACATGGACATCCGGCGGTTCACCTCGCAGGCGCCGTCCGGTCTTGAGATCATCGCCAACGACGTGGACCCGGCCGTGTCCACCACGTTCAACGACGAGGACTACCGGCGCGCCATCGACGTGCTCGGCAAGCAGTACCCGATCATCCTGACCGACTCCGGCACGGGTCTGCTGTACAGCGCCATGCGCGGGGTGCTGGACCTCGCCGACCAGCTCATCATCATCTCCACGCCGTCCGTGGACGGTGCGAGCAGCGCCAGTACGACGCTGGACTGGCTGTCGGCGCACGGTTACGCGGAACTGGTCTCGCGGTCGATCACCGTCATCTCCGGGGTGCGCGAGACCGGCAAGATGATCAAGGTCGAGGACATCGTGTCGCACTTCGAGACCCGGTGCCGGGGCGTGGTCGTGGTGCCGTTCGACGAGCATCTGGCCGCGGGTGCGGAGGTCGACCTCGACCTGATGCGGCCGAAGGTCCGGGAGGCGTACTTCAACCTCGCGGCCATGGTGGCCGAGGACTTCGTGCGGCATCAGCAGTCGCACGGGCTGTGGACCTCCGACGGCAACCCGCCGCCGGTCGCCGCCCCGCCGCTGCCGGGCCAGCCGCTCCCCGGCCAGCCCCTGCCGGGGCAGCCGATGCCCGGTCAGCCCTTCCCCGGTGGCCAGCCGCCGGTCCCGGGCCAGCCGCTCCCCGGCCAGCCCCCGGCGCAGGGCCGGCCGCCGTACCCGGGTCAGCCCGGTCCCGGCCAGCCCGGCCCGTACCCGCAGCAGCCGCAGCAGCCGGGCGTGCCCCCGCAGGCCGAGCCCCAGCCGGGGCAGGGTTACCCGCAGCAGCAGCCGGCCCAGCAGCCCTATCCGCAGCAGCCGGGTCAGGCACCGCAGACGCCGCCGCCCCCGCCGCAGCAGTAACGGCGACGCGCGGGGACGGCCCGCCCGGCGTCAATCACACACATCGGTACATCACACGACCGGCCCCTCTCGAGGGGCCGATCGTCATGTACGGGACCCTCCGCACGGATGGGCGGAAATCGGCCGCCACGCCCTGGCCAGGGGTGCGTCAGTGGTCTCGACCAATGGGCGTCAAAAGCTCGCCAATTCGTTATTTCCGCAGGCCACATGGGGTGCGCACGCCGTTGACGCGTTCAGATGGCGCTGATAGACACACTCAACACTCATCTGATCAACCCGTCCCATCCGTGCGAGCGATGACGCGAGGTCAGCGACCCTATGAACACGAACGATCATGGCGATCAACGGCGCTCGGGGCGCATCCCCGGCCGCATCCGGCTCGTCGCGGCGGCCGGCGCCGCCGCACTCACCCTCACCGCCGGGCTCGCGACCCCGCTCAACCCGGCGCCGGAGCAGGCCCGTGCGGCCGACGACGGCAAGAAGGTGCTGACGGTCGCGGTGGCGCAGAGCGTCGACTCGCTCAGCCCGTTCCTGGCGGTGCGGCTGCTCAGCACGAGCATCCACCGGCTCACCTACGAGTACCTGACCAACTACGACCCCAAGGACAACCACGTCATCCCGGCTCTGGCCACCAAGTGGGAGTCCTCCCCGGACAAGCTGACCTGGACGTACACGATCCGCTCCAACTCCAAGTGGTCGGACGGCAAGCAGGCCACCGCCGAGGACGCGGCCTGGACGTTCAACAAGATGATGACCGACGAGGGCGCGGCCACCGCCAACGGCAGCTTCGTCGGCAACTTCGAGAAGGTCACCGCCCCCAGCCCGACCAAGCTGGTCATCAAGCTGAAGAAGCCGCAGGCCACGATGACGGCGCTGGACGTGCCGATCGTGCCCAAGCATGTGTGGGAGAAGGTCGACGACTTCTCGAAGTTCAACAATGACAAGGACTTCCCCATAGTCGGCAACGGGCCGTTCATCCTCACCGACTACAAGCCGGACAGCTATGTGCGGATGAAGGCCAACAAGGACTTCTGGCGCGGTGCGCCGAAGTTCGACGAGCTGGTCTTCCGCTACTACAAGGACCAGGACGCGGCGGTGTCGGCGCTGCGCAAGGGCGAGGTGTCGTTCGTCGCCGGCTCGCCGTCGCTGACGCCCGCTCAGGCGGCCTCGCTGAAGGGCGAGAAGAACATCCATGTCAACGACGCCCCGGGCCGCCGCTTCTACGCGCTGGCCACCAACCCGGGCGCGAAGGCGAAGAACGGCGAGAAGATGGGTGACGGGCACCCCTCGCTGCTCGACCAGCGGGTGCGCAACGCCCTGTTCAAGGCGGTGGACCGCAAGGCCATCATCGACAAGGTGTTCCAGGGCCACGCCGTGGAGGGCGCGGGCTACATCCCGCCGCGCTACTCGCAGTACTTCTGGAAGCCGTCGCCCGACCAGGAGCTGACGTACGACCTGGAGGAGGCGGCCCGGATGCTCGACCAGGCCGGCCTCAAGAAGAACGGGGACGGCAAGCGGGTCGGCAAGGACGGCAAGCCGGTCAACTACCGGGTGCTGTGCCACGCCACCGACCCGAACGACAAGGCGATCGGCAAGTACCTGCAGGAGTGGTGGGGCAAGCTCGGTATCGGAGTCACCCTCAAGTGCCTGGACAATGTGACCGATCCCTGGCTGGCCGGTGAGTACGACCTGGCCTTCGACGGCTGGTCGGTCAACCCGGACCCCGACTTCGTGCTGTCGATCCACACCTGCGCCGCGCTGCCCGCCACCCCCAAGGACACCGGCGCGACCGACAACTTCATCTGCGACAAGAAGTACGACGAGCTCTACGCCAAGCAGCTCGCCGAGTACGACCCGGCCAAACGGGCGGACATCGTCAAGCAGATGGAGTCGCGGCTGTACGACCTCGGGTACATGAACGTCATGGCGTATCCGAACGCGGTCGAGGCGTACCGCACCGACCAGATCAAGTCGATCACCACCATGCCGTCGAAGGCGGGCAACATCTACGGCCAGGACGGCTACTGGAGCTGGTGGTCGGCGGTGCCGGCGGACTCCGGCGACTCCTCGGACGACTCCTCCTCGGCCGGGGTGGTCATCGGGATCGTGGCGGGTGTCGTCGTCCTCGCCGGGCTGGGTGCGTTCCTCGCGATGCGGCGCCGGGCGACGGCCGATGACCGTGAGTAGCGTGCGGGGGTGCCGATGACCGCCGATGCGGCGTCCGCCCCGATCGAGAAGCCGGGTGCCGCCGGTCCGGTGACGGACGGGCCGGCGGCGCCCCGCGGGCCGCGGGCCCGCACCACCACCGCGTATCTGCGGTATGTGGCGGGCAAGCTGGCGGGCGCGGCGGTGTCGCTGCTCGCCGTGCTCGTCACCAGCTTCTTCCTGTTCCGGCTGATCCCCGGCGACCCGGTGAAGTTCATGACCGGCGGGCGGCAGGTCTCGGCCGAGCAACTGGCCAACTACCGCGAGCAGTTCGGACTCGACCTGCCGCTGTGGCAGCAGTTCACCGACTACTGCGGCAAGGCCCTCACCGGAGACCTGGGGACCTCGTACCAGTTCAACGCCCCGGTGAACGACAAGATCACCGAGGCGCTGCCGAACACCCTGCTGCTCACCGGCACGGCGTTCGTGCTCTACACCCTGCTGGGGATCTTCCTGGGGGCGCGGTCGGCGTGGCGGCACGGGCGGCTCGGGGACCGGCTCAACACCGGCCTGGCGCTGACCCTGTACTCGGTCCCGTCGTTCTGGCTGGGGCTGCTGCTGATCGTCACGCTGTCGGTGGGGGTCGGGCCGCTGCCGGGGCTGTTCCCCACCGGGGGCATGGAGTCGGGCGGCGAGGAGGGCTTCGCCTACGTCCTGGACGTGGCCCACCATCTGATCCTGCCGGTGGTGACGCTGGTGGCCGTCGAGTACGGGCAGACGCTGCTGGTGACCCGGTCGGCGCTGCTGGACGAGATGGGCAGCGACTATCTGACCACCGCCCGCGCCAAGGGGCTGCGCGACGACCTCGTGCGGCGGCGCCACGCGGTGCCGAACGCGCTGCTGCCGACCGTGACGCTGATCTTCATCAACCTGGGCCGCACGGTGGCCGGGGTGATCCTGGTGGAGACGGTGTTCTCCTGGCCGGGCCTCGGCGGGCTGTTCTACCAGGCGCTCAGCGTGCCCGATCTGCCGCTGGTGCAGGGGCTGTTCTTCGTGTTCGCCGCCGCGGTGATCGTGATGAACACCCTGGCCGATCTGATCTATCCGCTGCTCGACCCCCGGGTGGGCCGATGACGACGACCGAGAACGGCACGACGAAGGAGCAGGCCGAGCAGGTTTCCGTGGCCGTACGGCCGCGGGCGCTCGCCCGGCGGCGGCGCCGGGCCTCGGCCGCGCGTTTCTGGCGCCAGTACCGCACGCACCGGGCCGGGCTCTTCGGCCTGGGCGCACTGCTGCTGTTCGCGCTGCTGGCGCTGACCGCACCGCTGCTGGTCGGCTCCGACGTCGACAACGTGACCGACGCGCCCGGCGCACCGCTGGAGGAGCCGAGCGCCGAATTCCCGTTCGGCACCGACCAGTTCGGCCGGAACCTGCTCGGCCTGGTGATCTGGGGTGCGCGGGTGTCGCTTCTGGTGGGGCTGCTCGCCGCGGTGCTGTCGGTGGCGATCGGCACGCTGATCGGAGTGACCGCGGGGCACTTCAAGGGCTGGTACGCCACGGTCATGATGCGGATCACCGACTGGTTCCTGGTGATGCCCACACTGGTGCTGGCGATCGCGCTGGCCACGGTGATGCCGCGTTCGCTGCTCACCATCATCGTGGCGATCGGGGTGACCACCTGGCCGACCACCGCCCGGCTGGTGCGCGCGCAGACCCTGGCGGTGGAGACCCGGCCGTACATCGAGCGGGCGCGGGCGCTGGGCGGCGGCCACTGGCACATCATGTCCCGGCATGTGCTGCCCAATGTGATGCCGCTGGTGCTGGCGCAGACCACCCTGATCATCTCCACGGCGATCCTCGCCGAGGCGACGCTCGCCTTCCTCGGGCTCAGTGACCCGGCGGTCGTGTCCTGGGGCGCGCTGCTGCAGGACGCGCGGGAGGCGGGAGCGGTGAGCTCCGGTCACTGGTGGTATCTGGTGCCGCCGGGTGTCGCCATCGCCGTGGTGGCGCTGGCGTTCACGCTGTGCGGGCGGGCCGTGGAGCAGGTCCTCAACCCGAGGCTGGGGGTGTCGCGGTGACTCTGCTCGACGTCAGGGACCTGACGGTGACGTACGCGGGCGGCGCGGCGGCCGTGCGCGGAGTGGACCTGCGGCTGGAGGCAGGCCGGAAGCTCGGGATCGCGGGCGAGTCGGGCTGCGGCAAGTCCACGCTCGCGCTGGCGCTGCTGCGGCTGCTGCCGGCGGGTGCTCGGGTCGGCGGGAAGATCCTGCTGGACGGCGAGGACGTGCTGGCGATGAAGTGGGGCCGGGTCCGGGCGGTGCGCTGGGCCGGTGCCTCGATCGTCTTCCAGGGGGCGATGCACTCCCTCAACCCGGTGCACCGCATCGGCGACCAGATCGCCGAGCCGATCCTGCTGCACGGCCGGGCGACCCCGGCAGCGGCCCGGAAACGGGCCGGGGAACTGCTGGAGCAGGTCGGGCTGCCGGCGGCCCGCGCGTCGGCCTACCCGCACGAGCTGTCCGGCGGCCAGCGGCAGCGGGTGATGATCGCGATGGCGCTCGCCTGCGACCCGCGGCTGATCATCGCGGACGAGCCGACCACCGCGCTCGATGTGATGATCCAGGCGCAGATCCTGCGCCTGATCGAGCAGCTGGTCGCGGACCAGGGCGTGGGCCTCATCATGATCAGTCACGATCTGGCGGTGCTCGCCGACACCTGCGACCGGCTCGCGGTGATGTACGCGGGCCGGGTGGTCGAGGAGGGCCCCGCCGGCCAGGTCTACGAGTCCGCCCGGCATCCGTACGCCCGTGCGCTGTCCGCCGCCTTCCCCCGCATCGGCGACCCGTCCTCCCGCTTCGCCCCGCGCGGCCTGCCGGGCGACCCCCCGGACCCGTCGGCCCTGCCGACCGGCTGCACCTTCCATCCCCGCTGCCCGGTCGCGCTGGACTCCTGCGCGACGGAGGACCAGCCCCTGCGCGAGGCGGGCCCGGCCTGGCGCGCGGCCTGCGTGCGGGTCGGCTTGAACGGCGACGCGGAGACGGGGCCCCCGGGCGCGGGCGACTCCAAGGAGCGGCTCGACGAGGCGGTGCGGCCCGGTGAGGCGGCACCGTCCGATGCCGAGGAGCCGGACGGCGAGGCACCTCGGTCCGCCGGTGCGGACCGGTCCGACGGGGCCGCGCGGCCTGGGCCCGAGGGTCCGGCGGAGCGACCCGCCGACGCCGCACCACCTGGCGAACCTGCTGGATCCACGGACGCCGCACTGTCCGGCCAACCGGCAGGATTCAGCGACGCCACACCGTCCGACGGACCCGCAGAGTCCGGCGAGGCCGCGCAGCCCGACGAGGCGGCACGGACCGGTGAGGCGGAGCAACTCGGCGAAGGCGCACAGCCCGGCCGGGCCGCCGGCTCCGGCGATGACGGAACGGAGCCCGGCGACGGAACGGAGCCCGAGGCCGTGCGGGCCAGTGAGGAAGCGAGGCACAGCGCGTCATGACCCTCTCCCCCGCCGCCGACGCCGGCACGCAGACCGGGACCGAGACCGCCCTGCTCAGTGCGCAGGGTGTGCATGTCACGTTCCCCGGGCGGCACGGTGCTCCGGCCGCCCGTGCCGTGGACGGTGTCGATCTCGACATCCGGCCCGGCGAGATCGTCGCCCTGGTCGGTGAGTCCGGCTGCGGGAAGACGACCCTGGCCCGCACCCTGCTGGGGCTGGTCACGCCGACCCAGGGCAGCGTCACCTTCGACGGGCGGCCGCTGGAGTACTCCGGCCGCTCCCTGAAGGCGTACCGCAAGCGGGTGCAGCTGGTGCTGCAGGACCCGAGCGGTTCGCTCAACCCCCGGCACACGGTGTACGACGCCGTGGCCGAGGGGCTGCGCATCCACGGTCACGGCGGTGACGAGCAGGCGGCCGTGGCGCAGGCGCTGTCGCGGGCCGGGCTGCGGCCGCCGGAGCGCTTCTTCCTGCGCTATCCGCACGAGCTGTCCGGCGGTCAGCGCCAGCGCGTGGTGATCGCGGGTGCACTGGTCCTGGAGCCCGAACTCCTCGTCGCCGACGAGCCGGTGGCCTCCCTCGACGCCTCGGTGCGCGGCGAGATCCTGGCGCTGCTGCTGCGGCTGCGCGACGAACTGGGCCTGTCCGCGCTGGTCGTCACGCACGATCTGGGGCTGGCCTGGAACATCGCCGACCGGGTGGCGGTGATGTATCTGGGCCGGATCGTGGAGACGGGCCCGGTGGAGCAGGTGCTGACCGCTCCCCGGCATCCCTACACGCAGGCGCTGCTGTCGGTGCTCCCCGAGGCCCCCGGCGACCCCGTGGTCCTCACCGGCGAACCCCCGGACCCCTCCCGCGTCCCCTCGGGCTGCCGCTTCCACGCCCGCTGCCAGATCCTGGCGAGCGGAGAGGCGGAGCGGGCCGGGGTGGCGGAGGCCTGCCGGACGCAGGACCTGGAGATTCTGACCGGGGATGCCACGGCCCAGGTGGCATGCCACTGGGCGGCGGCGGCACGCTGACCGGAACGCGGCGGGCGGTCGGACGCCTACGGGAAGTGCTGGGCCGTGCCGGTACTCGGGCGCCTACCGGAAGCCCGGGCGAGCCGGTACTCGGGCGCCTACCGGAAGCCCCGGCCGAGCCGGTACTCGGGCGCCTACCGGAAGCCCCGGCCGAGCCGGTACTCAGGCGCCTACCGGAAGCCCCGGCCGAGCCGGTACTCAGGCGCCTACCGGAAGCCCCGGCCGAGCCGGTACTCAGGCGCTCCGCTCGCGCTCGGCCGCGGCGATGAGCTCCTTGCAGCGTTCGACGTCCTGCCGCATCTGCGCCAGCAGATCGTCCAGCGTGTCGAACTTCGCCTGGCCGCGCACGAACGCCAGAAAGTCCACGGCGACATGCAGCCCGTACAGGTCGAGCCCTTCCCGGTCGATGGCGTACGCCTCCACCGTGCGCTCGGTGCCGTCGAACTGGGGGTTGGTCCCGACGGAGATCGCCGCCGGCATGGCCTCGCCCTGGGCGTGCAGCCAGCCGGCGTAGACGCCGTCGGCGGGGATCGCGGTGTGCGGCAGGGTCTCGACGTTGGCCGTGGGGAAGCCGAGTTCGCGTCCGCGCTGGGCGCCGCGCACCACCACGCCCTCCACGCGGTGCGGGCGGCCCAGGATCTCGGCGGCGCCCGCGACATCGCCCTCGGCGACCAGGCGCCGGGTGAGCGTGGAGGAGAACGGCTCGCCGCCGCCGGCCTCACCGGTGACGTACAGGTCGACGACCTCGACGTCGAAGTCGTACACCTTGCCCTGCTCGGCGAGGTAGTCCACGGTGCCGGCGGCCTTGTGGCCGAAGCGGAAGTTGGGGCCCTCCACGACCGCCTTGGCGTGCAGCTTGTCCACCAGGACCTTCACCACGAAGTCGGCCGGGGACAGCTTGGAGAACTCGGTGGTGAACGGCAGGATCAGCACCGCGTCCACGCCCAGCTCGGCCATGAGTTCGGCACGCCGGTGGTGCGGGGCGAGCAGCGGCGGGTGGCTGCCGGGGCGGACGACCTCGCTGGGGTGCGGGTCGAAGGTGACGACCACGGCGGGAATGCCCAGCTCGCGGGCGCGCTCCACGGCATGCCGGATGATCAGCTGGTGCCCTCGGTGGACACCGTCGTAGGAGCCGATGGTGACGACGCTGCGCCCCCAGTCCTGGGGGATGTCCTCCAAGCCACGCCAGCGCTGCACTGTGCCCGCTCCTTGTCGAAACCTCGTCCAAACCGAGTACGCAGGTCTAAGGGTGCCATGCCGCCCGCCCTCGGCCCGCATCGGCATCGGGCCTGTGACGGGGTGCACGTGCGCATGACAGGTCCGGCGGCAGGTCCGGGAGGAGTCAGGCGGGGACGGTCACGCCTGCCAGGTTCTCGATGGTGCGGCGGGAGCTGGGGCCGACGACCGCGGCCCACTCCTGCGGTGCCTCGGCGAGCCATCCGGTCACGGCGGCGGCGAAGCCGGGGACGTGCCGGGACAGGTCGACCAGGGCGCGGTCGAAGCGGGTGGCGCCCTCGGCCGTGCGGATCAGCAGCAGACCGGTGCGGTGCACCAGCGCCCGCTGCTCCTCGCCGGTGTGGCGGGCCGCGGCGCGCAGTACGGCGTCGAGGACGGCGGGGTCGCTCTCGTCGGCGAGGAGACGGTCGAGCAGCTTCCGGCGCAGGGGGCGGGAGGAGGCGGTGCAGGGTGCGGCGAGCACTCCGGCGAGCGCGGCCCGCAGTGGCTCCGGGCCGCCGGAGAGCAGGGCGGTGAGCAGCGCCGGCAGCCCGGTGCCGGCGGCGGCCGGGTCGCGGTCCAGCCGCTGGTCGGCGTAGGCCGCGATCGGTCCGGCGAGCTCCGGCCGCCGCCCGGCGGCGTCCCGGAGCAGCGCGGCGACCCGGTCGGTGATCCCGGGTGTGGTGGCGTCGGCGAGGGCGCGGAGGGCCTCGGCGGAGTCCGCGGGCTGCGCCAGCCGCTCGCGGAAGGCGTCGAGCACCGGCTCGGGGTGCGTGCCGAGGGCCTCGGTGAGCGCACTCGGGGGCAGCAGCGGGTCGCCGGCCACGAAGTGCCGCAGGGCGCGTGCCAGATGACGGTCCCGGCTGCTGGGGTCGCGGACGAGCAGGGCGAGGGCGCCGCCGTGCAGGGCGCGGTCGCTGCTGCGGACCAGCAGGGCGAGGGCCGCGTAGCGCAGCAGGGCGCGGTCGGAGCCGTCGCGGGCGTGCGGGGCGACGCGCAGGCCGTGGGTCACGGCGGCGCACCGGCGGGTGGGGCGTTCGTCGCGCGCCCAGCGGTCGACGGCCCGGCAGACGACGGCCGGTTCCTCCTCGGCGAGGGCGGTGAGCAGCTGCTCCGCCCTGCGGTGCGTGCTGTCGGCGAGGGCGTCGGTGAGGGTGTCGGGTGCGCGGTGCAGGTGGGTGTACAGCAGGGCCTGTGCGGCGGTGGCCGCGGTGGCGTGCGGGGTGGCGGGCAGCGGCCGCTCGTCGTCGAACCAGCGCACCAGCAGCGGCACCACGGCCCGGGGGTCGGCGGTGAGCAGCCGGGCGGCCTCGTCGAGGAACCGCGGGCCGGGCTCGCAGGGGGGACCGTCGGCGTGCACCAGGCGGCGCAGCAGCGCCAGTCGGGCGTCCTGCGGCAGTGCGAGCGACGCCCAGAAGGCCGGGCCGAGACCGGGCGGCACGGTCCCCCGCTGCCGCCATGCCACGGTCCGGTCCGCCAGCAGCCGGAGCACCTCGGTGTACGGCGTGGCGTCCGGTACGCGGGTGAGGGTGCCGGTGAGCAGCCGGGCCGCCCACCAGGAGCCGGGGTCGGCGTCCAGCGCGTGCATCAGGTCGGCCAGCCGTGAGGCGAGATGGCGGGGTCCGTGCTGGCGGGCGAGGAGCAGCATGGCCTGGGTGACGGGGCCGAGGCGGTGGTGCGGGACGGGGCGGTCCGGCCGGTCGTGCACCAGGGTGCGCAGGGCGCCGTCCAGGTCGAGATGGAGGCCCTGGAGCCAGTCGGCAAGCTCCTCGTGGGCGAAGCGGTAGCCGGATCCCGCGGGCACCAGGAGGCCCTCGGCGAGCACGGCGGAGGCCCAGCCGGTCCCGCCGCCGAGCCGCCGCGGCGCGGCCCCCCACGGGAACAGCGTCTCGAACGCCTCCCGTTCCAGGCCGCCCTCCTCGAGGCTGAGCCGCGCGGCCTCGTGCACCTGCCCGGCGACCTTGGCGGCGAGCCGCCGCACGGTGGTGCCGCGCACCCCGTTCTCGGCGGCGAGCCGCACGGCGACGCGCAGGCACACCAGGTCGAGGTGGGCGGCGAAGACGCTGTCCCGGTCCAGGCCGGCCTCGGGCGGGCGGATGTCGTCCACCCGGTCGGCGCGGTCGCCGGCGTCACCGCTGTCGCTGCGGGCGTCGGGTGCGGGTGCGGTGAGCGTGCGGGGCGGCGCCCAGTGCGGCCCTTGTGCGCCGGCGGGGCGGAGTTCAGCGCCGGGCGGCAGGTCCGTGCCGTCGTCGCCGATGGCCGCCAGGATTTCCGCGAGGAGGCGCAGGGTCAGGGGGTGGCGGGCGTCGGCCAGGACGCCCTCGGGGATGCCCTGGCGGCGGCGGGCCTCCCAGGCCTCCTCGGCGGTCAGATCGCCGAGGCGCACGCAGGCGGGCAGGCCGTCCTGACCGGGCCCGCCCCCGTGCAGCAGCTCCGCCGGGTAGCGGGCGCCGGCCTGTTCCCAGTGCTCCTCGCGGCAGGCCAGCATCAGGCGTGCGCCCTGTTCGTCGAGCCAGCGAGCCGTCCCGGCGGTCCACTCGGGGAGCCGCTCGGCCAGTGCGGCCGGCATCTCCTCCGGGTTGTCGAGCAGGAGGAGCAGCGGGCGGCCGGTTCCGGCGGCGAACCGGGCGAGACGCTCCGGGCCGGTGTCGCCGAGGTCCTCGGCGGATCCGGGGATGTGGCCGGCGGCGGCCACGATCCGGGCGGACCGGTCCAGCGCCCGGCGGGCGGCGTCCGCGACCGAGGTGTCGTCGCCGCGCAGGTCCGCGCCGCGCAGCCACAGCGTCGGCTTCCCCGCCCCGTGCCGGCGGGCGGCGAGCGCCGCGAGTTCCGTGGTGCGGCCGCTGCCGGGCGGTCCGACCAGGCCCAGCACGCAGGCGGTGCCCTCCTCGAAGGCGGTGAGTTCGGCGATCACGGCCGCGCGCTCCACCGCCGGCTGCGGCAGCAGGGCGCCGGGCGGTCCGTCCTGGGCCACCGAGGTGGCCGTGAGCTCCAGCAGTCCGGCGAGGTTCAGGTCGTCGCCGTAGGCCGGGACCGTGGCCGCGTTCGCGGCGAGCAGTTCGCGGAGCGCCTGGGTGGCGGGGCGCAGGGGCACGGCGAATCCGACGTCGGCGGTCTCGGACGACAGGGCCGTGCCGAGGACGCCCAGCACGGCTCCGGTGGCCGCGTCGAGCACCGGGCCGCCCGCCGCGCCGCCGCCCAGGCGGAGCGCGTCCCGGCCCGCGGTGCCCATGGCGAGTTCCAGCGCCTCGGGCAGCCCGTGGCAGCGGTCCACAGCGGTGTAGGTGACGGCGGTGATGCCCAGCACCCGCGCCTGACGCCAGCCGCCGGCGGGGATCCGGACGTAGGTGCCGGGGCCGATGTGCTCGCGGGCGGAGACCGGCAGGGGCGCCACGCCCAGTCCTTCGCTGTGCACCAGCGCCAGGCCGAGCCAGGGCAGCGGGGTCACCTCGTCCGCCGTGACGGCGCAGTGCCGGCCGGAGGGGGCGTGGAGCACCAGGCGGGGCAGTCCGTCGACCGCCTCGTGGCTGGTGATCACCGTGCCGTGGTGGTCGGCGAGGAAGCCGGTGCCACGCGGCCGGCCGGCGAGGTCGTGGATGCGTACGAGGACGTCGTCGGGGGCGCGCCCCCGGTCGGAGACGCTCGCCTGTTCCGGGGCGATCCGCTGAGCCGTCACGCCGCCTCCCCGCCGTACCGCCGTGCCCTTGCTCCGACCGTACGGCGAAGATGATCAGCGGGACAGATCGCCGGACGAACGCGCCCCCTTCCGCTCCCCCGGTTCACTCCGAGCGCCCGCGCTTACGGGTGAACGGGCGGGGAGGGATGGATACACCCTAGGGATGGGGGAACCGAGGGGGACCGTGGAGCGGCGCCGTGCGGATCGCGTGGCGCCGCTCCACGGCAGAGAGGACCGACGGCACAGAGGCCGGACAGCAGAGAAGGCCGGCGGCCGAGAGGACCACAGGCCCGACGGCAGTGAGGGGCCCACAGGCCCGACGGCCGAGAGGCCCACAGGCCCGACGGCAGTGAGGGGCCCACAGGCCCGACGGCAGTGAGGGGCCCACAGGCCCGACGGCGGAGAGAGCCACAGGCCCGACCGGGGAACGGCCCCGGTGCCGTCAGCCGAAGACGGCGAGGCTCTTGGCCTTGCCCTTCTGCTGCTCGACCAGGGCCAGGAGTCGGCCCTCCGGGTCGAAGACGGCCACGGGGCCGGAGCCGGCGTACTCGTCCGGCATCTCAAGACGCACCCCGTTGGTGAGCAGCCGGGCGCGCTTGGCGTCGACGTCCCAGCGGGGGAAGGCCGCGGCGGCGGCCTCGGCGATCGGCATGACGGTCAGCTCCTGCTCGAGCTGCTCCAGCGTCTTCGCCGAGTCCAGCTTGTACGGGCCGACGCGGGTGCGGCGCAGCGCGGTGAGGTGGCCGCCGACTCCGAGGTCGGCGCCCAGGTCGCGGGCGAGGGCTCGGATGTAGGTGCCGGAGGAGCAGACGACGGAGACCACCAGGTCGATCACCCGGGTGCCGTCCTCGGCCTCGGCCTCGCGCATGTCGTGCACCAGGAACGAGGAGACGGTGACCGGCCGGGCCGGGATGTCGAAGTCCTCGCCCTCACGGGCCCGCTTGTAGGAGCGCACGCCGTTGATCTTGATGGCGCTGACCTTGGACGGCACCTGCATGATGTCGCCGGTCAGCTTGGCGACGCCGGCGTCGACGGCCTCCCGGGTGATCCCGGAGGCGTCCGTGCCGGAGGTGATCTCGCCCTCGGCGTCGTCGGTGACGGTGTTCTGCCCGAGCCTGATGGTGCCCAGGTACTCCTTCTCCGTCAGGGCGAGATGCCCGAGGAGCTTGGTCGCCTTCTCGACGCCGAGGACCAGCACTCCGGTGGCCATCGGGTCGAGCGTGCCGGCGTGGCCGACGCGGCGGGTGCGGGCGATGCCGCGCATCTTGGCGACCACGTCGTGCGAAGTGAAGCCCGACGGCTTGTCGACGATGACAAGGCCGTCGGGCGTGCGGTGCTTCTGGGTCATTCGGCGGTGTCGTCCGTCTCGTCGTCGCCCGGCTTGCGGTACGGGTCGGGGTCTCCGGCGTAGGTCGCCCCGGCGGACGCCTCGCGCACCTTGGCGTCGGACTGGCGCGCCTTGTCGAGGAGGTCCTCGATGGTGCGTGCGGTGTCCGGCAGGGCGTCCATGACGAAGGTCAGGGTCGGCGTGAACTTCACGCCCGCCGCCCGGCCCACCTCGGAGCGCAGGATGCCCTTGGCGCTCTCCAGGCCGGCGGCCGCGGCCTTGCGCTCCTCGTCGTCCCCGTAGACGGTGTAGAAGACCGTCGCCTCCCGGAGGTCACCGGTGACCCGGGTGTCCGTGATGGTGACGTGCGAGCCGAGCCGCGGGTCCTTGATCCCACGCTGCAGCTTCTGGGCCACCACCTCCCGGATGAGGTCCGCCAGCCTTTTCGCCCGCGCGTTGTCGGCCACTGGTCGTCTCCCGTTCTTTCCTGTCTCGAATCTCGCCAGCTGTGATCGTCAGTCGTCTTCGCCGTGGAAGCGCCGCCTGACGGACAGCAGCTCCACCTCGGGGCGGCCGGCGACCAGTCGCTCGCAACGGTCCAGCACGTCGGTCAGGTGCCCCGCGTCGCCGGAGACCATCGCGATGCCGATGAGAGCCCGGCGATGGAGGTTCATGTGGTCCACCTCCGCCGCGCTCACCGCGTACTTGCGCTGGAGTTCGGCGACGATCGGGCGGACGACGGAGCGCTTCTCCTTCAGCGACCGGACGTCGCCGAGGAGGAGGTCGAAGGACAGCGTCCCCACAAACATGTGTGCAACCGGTTAACCCGCCGGTGCGGGATCGATGGACCTTCGAGAACCGTACATCGAAGGGGTGGTGCCCATCGACGCAATTGCCGGGCGGCGGCCGCGGGCCCCCCGTGGGGTGCGGCCTCCGCCAGACGCGGCGCTGGCCGACGGGAACGCCTCCCGTCGGCCAGCTCCAACCGTGGGTGTTACGCCCGCGGCTTCTCGCGCATCTCGTACGTCGCGATGATGTCGTCGACCTTGATGTCGTTGAAGTTTCCGAGGTTGATACCGCCCTCGAAGCCTTCGCGGATCTCGGTGACGTCGTCCTTGAAGCGACGCAGACCCTCGATGGTGAGGTTCTCGGCGACCACCTTGCCGTCGCGGATGAGCCGCGCCTTGGTGTTCCGCCGGACCTCGCCGGAGCGGATGATGACACCCGCGATGTTGCCCAGCTTGGACGACTTGAAGACCTCGCGGATCTCCGCCGTGCCGAGCTCGACCTCCTCGTACTCCGGCTTGAGCATGCCCTTGAGGGCCGCCTCGATCTCCTCGATCGCCTGGTAGATGACCGAGTAGTACCGGACGTCCACACCCTCGCGCTCGGCCATCTGCTGTGCCCGCCCGGCGGCGCGCACGTTGAAGCCGATCACGATGGCGTCGGAGCCCATCGCCAGGTCGATGTCGGACTCCGTGACCGCACCGACGCCGCGGTGCAGGACGCGGATGTCGACCTCTTCGCCGACGTCCAGCTGGAGCAGCGAGGACTCGAGGGCCTCGACCGAACCGGAGGCGTCACCCTTGATGATCAGGTTCAGCTGCTGGACCTCGCCGGCCTTGAGCACCTTGTCCAGGTCCTCGAGCGAGACGCGGCGCGTGCGCTTGGCGAACGCGGCGTTGCGCTCACGGGCGGCGCGCTTCTCGGCGATCTGGCGGGCCGTGCGGTCCTCGGGCACGACGATGAAGTTGTCGCCCGCGCCCGGGACGTTGGTGAGGCCCAGGACCTGCACCGGCGTCGACGGGCCGGCCTCGGAGACGTTGTTGCCGCTGTCGTCGAGCATGGCGCGCACGCGGCCGTAGGCGTCGCCCACCACCATCGTGTCGCCGACCCGCAGCGTGCCTCGCTGGACGAGGACGGTCGCCACGGCACCGCGCCCGCGGTCGAGCCGGGACTCGATCGCGATGCCCTGCGCGGCCTGCTTGGGGTTGGCCCGCAGGTCGAGCGAGGCGTCCGCGGTGAGGATGACGGCCTCGAGCAGCTCGTCGATGTGCAGACCCTGCTTGGCGGAGATGTCGACGAACATGGTGTCGCCGCCGTACTCCTCGGCCACCAGGCCGTACTCGGTCAGCTGACCGCGCACCTTCTGCGGGTCCGCGCCCTCGACGTCGATCTTGTTGACCGCGACGACGATCGGCACGTCGGCCGCCTTGGCGTGGTTGAGCGCCTCGACCGTCTGCGGCATGACGCCGTCGTTGGCCGCGACCACCAGGATCGCGATGTCGGTCGACTTCGCACCACGGGCACGCATGGCGGTGAACGCCTCGTGACCCGGGGTGTCGATGAAGGTGATCTTGCGCTCTTCGTCGTTGACCTCGGTCGTGACCTGGTAGGCACCGATGTGCTGGGTGATGCCACCGGCCTCGCCCGCGATGACGTTCGTCTTGCGGATGGCGTCCAGCAGGCGGGTCTTGCCGTGGTCGACGTGACCCATGACGGTGACGACCGGCGGGCGGACCACCAGGTCCTCCTCGCTGCCCTCGTCCTCGCCGAACTCCAGGTCGAAGGACTCGAGCAGCTCGCGGTCCTCCTCCTCCGGGCTGACGATCTGAACCTTGTAGTTCATCTCCTCGGCCAGGAGCTGGAGCGTCTCGTCGGAGACGGACTGGGTCGCGGTGACCATCTCGCCGAGGTTCATCATGACCGCGACGAGCGACGCCGGGTTGGCGTTGATCTTCTCCGCGAAGTCGGTGAGCGAGGCACCGCGCGACAGGCGAATGGTCTCGCCGTTGCCGCGAGGCAGCATCACGCCGCCGACCGACGGGGCCTGCATGGCCTCGTACTCCTGGCGCCGCTGCCGCTTCGACTTGCGGCCACGGCGCGCGGGACCGCCGGGACGGCCGAAGGCGCCCTGCGTGCCACCACGGCCACCCGGACCGCCGGGACGGCCGCCGAAGCCGGGACGGCCACCGCCGCCACCGAAACCGCCGCCGGGACGACCGCCG
>NZ_BAAAIZ010000131.1:0-27784 GCF_039526425.1 Streptomyces thermospinosisporus | reverse complement strand
GCGACCAGCACCCGTGGTTCCAGGAGTCGCGCCGCGATCCCGACGGGCCCTACGGCGACTACTACGTGTGGGCCGACGACGACAAACAGTTCCAGGACGCCCGGATCATCTTCGTCGACACCGAGGCGTCGAACTGGACGTACGACCCGGTGCGCAAGCAGTACTACTGGCACCGCTTCTTCTCGCACCAGCCGGATCTCAACTACGACAACCCGGCGGTGCAGGAGGAGATGATCTCCGCACTGAAGTTCTGGCTGGATCTGGGCATCGACGGCTTCCGGCTGGACGCGGTGCCGTACCTGTACCAGAGGGAGGGCACCAACTGCGAGAACCTGCCGGAGACGCACGCCTTCCTGAAGCGGGTGCGCAAGGAGATCGACGCCCAGTACCCGGACAAGGTGCTGCTGGCGGAGGCCAACCAGTGGCCCGAGGACGTGGTCGACTACTTCGGTGACTACCGGGTGGGCGGCGACGAGTGCCACATGGCCTTCCATTTCCCGGTGATGCCGCGCATCTTCATGGCGGTGCGCCGCGAGTCCCGCTACCCGGTCTCGGAGATCCTCGCGAAGACGCCCGCGATCCCCTCGGGCTGCCAGTGGGGCATCTTCCTGCGCAACCACGACGAGCTGACCCTGGAGATGGTCACCGACGAGGAACGCGACTACATGTGGGCGGAGTACGCCAAGGACCCCCGCATGCGCGCCAACATCGGCATCCGCCGCCGCCTCGCCCCGCTGCTCGACAACGACCGCAACCAGATCGAGCTGTTCACCGCCCTGCTGCTCTCCCTGCCCGGCTCGCCGGTGATGTACTACGGCGACGAGATCGGCATGGGCGACAACATCTGGCTCGGCGACCGCGACGCGGTGCGCACCCCCATGCAGTGGACGCCGGACCGCAACGCGGGCTTCTCGTCGTGCGATCCGGGGCGGCTGTTCCTGCCGACGATCATGGACCCGGTCTACGGCTACCAGGTCACCAATGTCGAGGCGTCCATGGCCTCGCCGTCCTCGCTGCTGCACTGGACCCGCCGGATGATCGAGATCCGCAAGCAGAACGTGGCGTTCGGGCTCGGCACCTACACCGAGCTGCCCTCGTCCAACCCGGCGGTGCTGGCCTTCCTGCGCGAGTACGAGGACGACCTGGTGCTCTGCGTGAACAACTTCTCGCGTTTCGCGCAGCCGACCGAGCTGGATCTGAGCGCCTTCGAGGGCCGGCATCCGGTAGAGCTGTTCGGCGGTGTCCGCTTCCCGGCCATCGGGGAGCTGCCGTATCTGCTGACCCTCGGGGGTCACGGCTTCTACTGGTTCCGGCTCCGCAAGGACGCCGCGTAAAGCCTGTCGACGACGGGCCCGCACCCCGGGGCGGGGCGTTTCCTCCGCTCCGCCCGGGGCACGCATCAGTAACACCCCGCCCACCGGCGGCGCCCCCCCAGGGGCCCGCCGAACCAGGGGAAAGGACGCGACGCCATGTCGGAAGCCGTCACCCGCACCGTCACGACCCCGCCCGGCCTGCTTGCGTCACTCGATCCACTGCTGCGGGAGTGGCTGCCGCGGCAGCGGTGGTTCGCCGGCAAGGGCCGCCCGGTCACCGGGTTCACCCTGGTCCAGGCGACCGAGCTGCTGCCCGCCACCGCGAAACTGGGGCTGTACCACCTGCTGGTCCGCGCCCACCAGCCGCTGCTGCCGGGGCACGGCGGCGCCGAGACCCCCGGCGACTGCTACCAGCTGCTCATAGGCGTGCGCGAGGCGCTGCCGCCCCGGCTGGCGCCCGCGCTGATCGGTCATGTCAGTGAGGGGCCCCTGGCCGGACGGACGGTCTACGAGGCCCTGCACGACACCCGGCCCGCCGAACTGCTCCTGGAGGCGCTGCGCACCCAGGCCCGGATCGGCGGGCTTCGTTTTGAACGGGACCCGCACCAGGAGATACGCGGCGGCCTGGTGCCGCGCCTGATGACCGCCGAGCAGTCCAACTCCTCGGTCGTCTACGGCGATACATTCATTCTGAAACTGCTGCGCCGGATCGTGCCCGGGATCAACCCCGATCTGGAGCTGCCGCTGGCGCTGGCCCGCGCGGGCTGCACCCGGGTGCCCCCGCCCACGGCCTGGCTGATCGCGGACCCCGACGACGCGCCCGGGCCGGCCGCGGAACCGTATGTGCTGGCCGTGCTCCAGCCCTTCGTGCAGGGCGCCACGGACGGCTGGGAGCTGGCCCTGCGGGAGCTGGCCAAGGGCGAGGACTTCGTCGCCGAGGCGCGGGCGCTGGGGCGGGCCACCGCCGAGGTGCACACCGCGCTGGCCCGCGCCCTGCCGACCGTCACCCTGGGTCACACCCAGGTGCACGCGATGGTCGACGGCATGCGGGAGCGGCTGGAGGCCGCCGTCCAGGCGGTGCCGGTGCTGCGCCCGTACGCGGAGGGGCTGCGCTCGGCGTACTCGGCGCTGGACGAGCTGGCCGCGGAGGGACGCACCTGGACCGCGCAGCGGATACACGGCGATCTGCATCTCGGGCAGTGCCTGCGCTCCCCGGACGGCGACTGGTCACTGATCGACTTCGAGGGCGAACCCGCCCGCCCGCTGAGCGAGCGGCGCATGCCGCAGCCGGCGGTACGGGACGTGGCCGGCATGCTGCGCTCCTTCGACTACGCGGCACGCTCGGTGGACCCGCCGCAGCCCGAGTGGGCCGAGCACTGCCGGGCGGCGTACTGCTCCGGGTACGGGGAGGCCTCCGGGCGCGACCCGCGGACCGACCCGGTGCTGCTGCGCGCCTGCGAGACCGACAAGGCGGTCTACGAGGTCGTCTACGAGGCCCGCCACCGCCCCGAGTGGCTCGCCGTACCGCTGGCCGCGGTGCACCGGCTCACCGCGTCCGACCTGACCTGATCTCCCGCGCTCGCCCAGGAGGCTTCGCCCGTGATCCCCCGCCCCGAGTCCCACGAGACGCCCGAGCCGGCACCCCCGGCAGACGGGCCGGCGCCGTCCGCCGCGAAGAAGGCGACCGCCAAGAAGGCCGTGGCGAAGAAGGCCGTGGCGAAGAAGGCCGTGGCGAAGAAGGCCGCGGCGAAGAAGGCCGCGGCGAAGAAGGCCGCGGCGCAGACGGGGACGGCCAGGAAGGCCACCCCGAGGAAGGTGACCGAGAAGAAGGCGGCCGCCACGAAATCGGCACAGAAGTCGGCCCGGAAGGCCGTGGCGAAGAAGGCGGCGGCCAAGGACCCGGCGGCGAGCGCGGCAGCGTCACCACCGCTGTCTGCGTCGTCTGCGTCGTCTGCGTCGTCCGGATCATCGGCACCGTCGGCGTCGCCGGCGTCCGGGCAGCTCACGCCCCCCGAGATGGAGCTGGCCGTCTCCCCGGCAGTCGGCGGCGCGGACCGGGAGCGGCTGCTCAACGGCACGCATCACGCGCCGCACTCCGTGCTCGGGGCGCACCCGGTGCCCGGCGGTGTGGCCTTCCGTGTCCTCAAGCCGTACGCGCTGGGCGTGACCCTGCTCTCCGGCGGTGTCAGTGTCGAGCTGCACGACGACGGCGAGGGCTTCTTCTCCGGGATGCTGCCGCTGCGCGAGGTGCCCGCGTACCGCCTGCGGGTGCGGTACGAGGGGGCGGAGCTGGAGATCGAGGACGCGTACCGGTTCCTGCCCACGCTCGGTGAACTGGACCTGCATCTGATCGGCGAGGGCCGCCACGAGCAGCTGTGGACGGTGCTCGGCGCGCACCCCATGACCCACCAGGGCGTGAGCGGCACCCGCTTCTCGGTGTGGGCGCCGAACGCGCTCGGGGTACGGGTGGCCGGCTCCTTCAACTTCTGGGACGGCACCGCCTGCCCGATGCGCTCGCTGGGCTCCTCCGGGGTGTGGGAGCTGTTCCTGCCGGGCATCGGCGAGGGCGAGCTGTACAAGTTCGAGATCACCCGGCCCGACGGCTCGCGCACCCTGCGCGCCGATCCGCTGGCCCGCCGCACCGAGGTCCCCCCGGCCACCTCGTCCATGGTGACCTCCTCGCACCATGTGTGGAACGACCAGGAGTGGATGGAGCGCCGCGCCGAGGTGCCCGCGCACCGCGCGCCCTTCTCCGTGTACGAGGTACACCTGCCGTCCTGGCGCCCGGGCCTCACCTACCGGCAGCTCGCCGAGCAGCTCCCCGCTTACGTCAAGGATCTGGGCTTCACTCATGTCGAACTGATGCCGGTCGCCGAGCATCCTTTCGGCGGCTCCTGGGGCTACCAGGTCACCGGCTTCTACGCGCCCACCGCGCGGCTCGGCACGCCCGACGACTTCAAGTACCTGGTGGACGCGCTGCACCGGGCCGGCATCGGTGTGATCATGGACTGGGTGCCGGCTCACTTCCCGCGCGACGACTGGGCGCTGGCCGAGTTCGACGGGCGGCCGCTGTACGAGCACGAGGACCCGTTGCGGGCCGCGCACCCCGACTGGGGCACCCTGGAGTTCGACTTCGGGCGCCGCGAGGTGCGCAACTTCCTGGTGGCCAACGCCCTGTACTGGTGCGAGGAGTTCCACATCGACGGGCTGCGGGTGGACGCGGTCGCCTCGATGCTCTACCTCGACTACTCGCGCGAGCCGGGACAGTGGACGCCGAACGAGCACGGCGGCCGGGAGAACCTGGACGCGGTGGCGTTCCTGCAGGAGATGAACGCGACCGTCTACCGCAGGGTGCCCGGGGTCGTGACGATCGCGGAGGAGTCCACGGCCTGGGACGGCGTCACCCGGGCCACCCATCACAAGGGACCCAGCGGCTTCGGCGGGCTCGGCTTCGGCTTCAAGTGGAACATGGGCTGGATGCACGACTCGCTGCAGTACATGAGCCACGACCCGATCCACCGCCGCTACCACCACCCCGAGATGACGTTCTCGATGGTGTACGCCTACAGCGAGAACTACGTGCTGCCGATCTCGCACGACGAGGTGGTGCACGGCAAGAAGTCCCTGGTGTCGAAGATGCCGGGCGACTGGTGGCAGCAGCGCGCCAATCTCCGGGCCTACCTCGGCTTCATGTGGGCCCACCCCGGCAAGCAACTGCTGTTCATGGGGCAGGAGTTCGCGCAGGGCTCGGAGTGGTCGGAGACGCACGGCCCGGACTGGTGGCTGCTGGACCCGAACTACGGTGCCGAGGCCGACCACCGCGGCGTGCGCGAACTGGTCCGCGACCTCAACACCGTCTACCGCGGCACCCCGGCGCTGTGGCAGTGCGACACCGAGCCGTCCGGCTTCCGCTGGGTGACCGGCGACGCCGCCGAGGACAACATGCTGGCCTTCCTGCGCTACGACGACGCCGGCACCCCGCTGCTCGCGGTCTGCCACTTCGCCCCCGTGCTACGGGACGACTACCGCATCGGCGTCCCCGACGACATCCCCGCCTGGCACGAGACCCTGAACACCGACACGACCCGCTACGGCGGCAGCGGCGTCACCAACCCCGACCCGCTCAAACCGGAACCCCAGGGCTGGCACGGCTTCCCCGCCAGCATCCGCCTGACCCTGCCCCCGCTGGCGACGGTCTGGCTGCGCCCGGCCTGACCCCTTCGACCCGCGCGGGCGGGCCCCGTCATGAGCGGACCGGGCGGGGGCGGCCGGTGTGACCGCGACGCCCGCCCGGCCCGGCTTGCCCGTCAGGCCACGTCGACCAGGCCCTTCGGCAGGGGCTCGGTGTGGACGATGCCCAGGCGCTGGGTGGCGCGGGTCAGGGAGACGTAGAGGTCGCTGGTGCCGTATCTGCCGGGCTCCACGACCAGGACGGAGTCGAACTCCAGGCCCTTGGCCTGCTTCGGGTCGAGCAGCACGACCGTCCGGGTCAGGTCGGGCTCGGCGCCCGCCGTGAGGCCGTCCGTGCGGGCGGCGACGGTCCGGTGCAGTTCACGCGGGGCGATGACGGCCAGCCTGCCCTCCTCGGGGGTCAGCTCGCGCACCGCCTCGGCGACCGCGCCCGGCAGGTCGTCCACCGCCCGGATCCAGGGCTTCACACCGGTGCTGCGCACCGAGCTCGGCGGCTCGAAGGAGGGGTTCTCCGCGCGGACCACGGCCGCGGCGACCTCCATGATCTCGGCGGGGGTGCGGTAGTTGACGCCGAGCCGGGTGTGCTCCCAGCGGTCCTCGACGTAAGGCGCCAGGATGTCCTCCCAGGAGCCGACACCGCCCGCCTCCGAGGTCTGCGCCGGATCGCCGACCAGCGTCATCGACCGGGTCGGGATGCGCCGCATCAGCATCCGCCACGCCATCGGCGACAGCTCCTGCGCCTCGTCGACGATGATGTGCCCGAAGGCCCAGGTCCGGTCGGCGGCGGCGCGCTCCGCGGCGCTGCGGTGGTCCGCCTCTTCGTGCCGTTCCGCGAAGCGCTCCGCGTCGATGATGTCGTGCGCGGAGAGCACCTCGGAGGCCTCGGGGTCGTCCTCCTCCTTGTCCTCGAACTCGTAGGTCCGGGACGCGTAGGAGACGTCGAGCACGCCCTGCGCGTAGGCGATCTGCCGCAGCCGCTCCTGCTCGGCCCGCTCGCGCTCCAGGCGGTCGTCCTCGCCGAGCAGCTCCGCCGCCTCGTCGAGGAGCGGCACGTCGGAGACGGTCCAGTGCCGGGTGACCGGGCGGCGGACGGCGTCGGCGTCCTCGGGCGGCAGGAACTCGTCGGGTGCGGCGAGGAAGTCGGCGACCAGCTGCTGCGGCGTGAGCCGGGGCCAGAGCCGGTCGATGGCGGCCCACACCTCGGGGTTCTCGGCGAGTTCGTCGCGGATCTGGGTGATGTCGCTCGCGTCGAGCAGGTTGGAGCCGTCGAACGGGTCGGTGCCGATGCGTTCCGCGTACAGGTCGGTGAGGGTGTTGAGGATGTGGCCCTCGAAGTGCTCGCGGGCCGCGTTGTGCGGCAGCTTGGTGGCGCGGGTGCGTTCCCGGGCGACGTTCACCAGGCCGTCGTCGAGCATCAGGATGGAGCGGTCGTGCTCGATGGTGATGACCGGGTCGGGCAGCGACTGCCGGCTGCGGACGACCTCGGCGAGCACGTCGGCCATGTCGGCCCGGCCCTTCACCGCCGCCGCGCGAGGCGTGTCGGTGCGGGTGGCCTTCACACCGGGGAACAGCTCGCCGACGGTCGACAGCAGCACCCCGGTCTCGCCCAGGCTGGGCAGGACCTCGCCGATGTAGCCGAGGAAGGCCGGGTTGGGGCCGACGATCAGCACGGCGCGGCGGGCCAGCAGCTCGCGGTGCTCGTAGAGAAGGTAGGCGGCGCGGTGCAGGGCGACGGCGGTCTTGCCGGTACCGGGGCCGCCCTCGACGACCAGGACCCCGCGGTGCGGGGCGCGGATGATGCGGTCCTGGTCGGCCTGGATGGTGCGCACGATGTCGGCCATGCGGCCGGTGCGCGCGGAGTTGAGCGCGGCGAGCAGCACGGCGTCGCCGCTGGGGTCCTCGTGGCCGGTGCGGGTCTCGTCGCCGAGGTCGAGGATCTCGTCGTGCAGGGCGGTGACCCGGCGCCCCTCGGTGGAGATGTGCCGGCGGCGCCTGAGCCCCATCGGGGTGTGGCCGGTGGCCAGGTAGAAGGGGCGGGCGACCTCGGCGCGCCAGTCGATCAGGATGGGGGTGCGGTCGGCGTCGTCGGCGCGCAGGCCGATCCGGCCGATGTGGTGGGACTCCCCGGAGGCCAGGTCGATCCGGCCGAAGCACAGCGAGCCGTCCACCGCGTTGAGCGCGGCGAGCAGCCCGGAGCGCTCGGCGACCTGGATGTCCCGCTCCAGTCGGGCCTGCATGGGCGTGTGGCCCTGGGCGAGCGCGTCCGTGAGGGAGTCCTCGGTGACGCCCCTGAGGGCGTCCACGCGTGCGTACAGCCCGTCGATGAATTCCTGTTCGCGCCGCAATTCATCGTCCGGAAATTCGGTGTTTGACAATTCCGCTCCCGCCCGGATATACTGTGCTCACTGAACTTCTCCGCGACTTCTCCATAAGGAAGTCGCGAATCAATGAATATACGCAAGGAAAACCCCCGAGCGCAATTGCCCGGGGGTTTTCTTTTGTCACGGCGCGGACCAACCGAGGGGACACGGCCCGGGGTTCAGGCCCGGGCCGTGTCCCGTGTCGCGGTGAGGGTGGGGGTCGGTGAGGGCCGGCTCAGGCCTTCGCCAGCTCCTTCTCACCGCCGCCGGACTCCGGCAGATCCGCACCGTCCGCATCCGCGGTCGCGTCGGAGCCGTGGTCGTCCAGGAGGGTCTTCTCGTCGAAGGGCAGCCGGCCCGCCAGCACCTCGCCGACGCGCTCCTTGTCGATCTCCTTGGTCCAGGTGCCCACCAGCACCGTGGCGACCGCGTTGCCGGCGAAGTTGGTCAGGGCGCGGGCCTCGCTCATGAAGCGGTCGATGCCGACGATCAGGCCGATGCCGTCCACCAGGGCCGGCTTGTGCGACTGCAGACCGCCGGCCAGCGTCGCCAGGCCGGCGCCCGTGACGCCCGCCGCGCCCTTGGAGGCGACCAGCAGGAACAGCAGCAGCGGGATCTGCTCGCCGACCGACATCGGCGTGCCCATGGCGTCGGCGATGAACAGCGAGGCCATGGTCATGTAGATCATGGTGCCGTCGAGGTTGAAGGAGTAGCCGGTCGGGACGGTGATGCCGACCACCGGCTTGCTGACACCCAGGTGCTCCATCTTCGCGATCAGCCGCGGCAGCGCCGACTCGGACGAGGAGGTGGACAGGATCAGCAGGAACTCCCGGCCCAGGTACTTGAACAGGGTGAAGATGTTCAGGCCCGAGACGATCCGCAGCAGCGCGCCGAGCACCAGGAAGATGAACAGCACACAGGTGACGTAGAAGCCGAGCATCAGCACCGCGAGGCTCTTCAGCGCGTCCACGCCCGCCGAGCCGGTGACGGCGGCCATGGCGCCGAAGGCGCCGACCGGGGCCGCCCACATGATCATGGCGAGGATCCGGAAGACCAGCCGCTGGATGTGCTCGATCCCGCGCAGGACCGGCTGCCCGGCCTTGCCCATGGCCTGCAGGGCGAAGCCGCAGAGCAGGGCGATCAGCAGGGTCTGCAGCACCTCGCCCTGGGTGAAGGCGGACACGAGGGTGGTCGGGATGATGCCGAGCAGGAACTCGGTGGTGTCCTTGGCCTCCGCGTCGACCTGGGCGTGCCCGGTCTCCTTCACCGCCTCGGTGACGGCCAGCCCCGAGCCGGGCTCCAGGACGTTGCCGACGATCAGGCCGATGGCCAGCGCGACCAGCGACATCACCAGGAAGTAGAGCAACGCGATGCCGCCGACGGCGCCGACCTTGGCGGCCTTCCGCACGGAGCCGATGCCCAGCACGATGGTGCAGAAGATGATCGGCGAGATCATCATCTTGATGAGGTTGACGAACCCGGTGCCGATCGGCTTCAGCTCGACCGCGAAGTCCGGTGCGATCAGCCCGACCGCGATTCCGAGTGCGACCGCGATGATCACCGCGATGTAGAGGTAATGCGTGCGGTCCCGTTCGGCTGCGGGGGCCGTTCTCGGGGTGCTGGCGGCCACGGCTGCCCTCCTTGACGTCTTCGTCGGCGACACCGGCGTGCGGCTCACGTCCGGGGAATCATCCGGGGAACAGGGGATTGCCGTGACTATGGCGTGTCCTGTGAGTGCGGTCACCCTTCCGTTCATTTAGTTCACCGGGCCGGGCCCGTGCAGACTGGCGGCATGCGCATCCCCGTCCCCCGGCCCCGCAGCCTCGCGGGCCAGCTGTTCGCCGTGCAGGCCGTGCTCATCGCGGTCGTCGTGGCCGGGTACGCGCTGTTCGCCTACGTCAGCCACCGCGGCCAGGCCGAGGACGCGGCCGGCCGGCAGGCCACGGCGGTGGCCCGCTCGGTGGCCGACTCGCCGTCCGTGCGCGACGCCATCCGCAGCCCCGATCCCTCGGCCGGTCTGCAGCCGTATGCGCTGGCGGTGGTGCGGCACACCGACATCGACTTCGTCACGATCATGGATCCGCGGGGCATCCGCTGGACCCACCCGGACCCGGAGCAGATAGGGCGCCCCTTCATCGGCCACACGGCCCCGGCCCTGAAGGGCCGCACCTTCACCGAGACCTACACCGGCACGCTCGGCCCGTCCGTCCGCGCGGTCACCCCCATCCGGGACGGCGGCCGGATCGTGGGCCTGGTCAGCGCGGGCATCCGCGTGGAGGAGATCAGCCAGCGGGTCCAGGAGCAGCTCACGGCGCTGCTCGCGGTCGCGGCCGGCGCGCTCGGGCTGGGCGCCATCGGCACCTATGTGATCAACGCGCGGCTGCGCCGGCACACCCACGGCATGAACGCGACCGAGCTCAGCCGG
The DNA here is from genome assembly GCF_039526425.1 of Streptomyces thermospinosisporus. Taxonomy (NCBI): domain Bacteria; kingdom Bacillati; phylum Actinomycetota; class Actinomycetes; order Kitasatosporales; family Streptomycetaceae; genus Streptomyces; species Streptomyces thermospinosisporus. The sequence goes on along the minus strand of NZ_BAAAIZ010000131.1, from coordinate 17,495 downwards.
ATGCACGACTACCATCAGGCGGCGCTCCATGCCGTGCGCGAGGGGCTGCTGATGCTGGACGGGCAGTACAGGGTGGCGCTGATCAACGACGGCGGCCGGGAGCTGCTGGGCGTGGCGCCGGAGGTGGACGTGGTGGGCAGATCGGTGGCGGACCTGGGCCTGCCGGCCCCGCTGACGGGTGCGCTGCTGGCGTCCGAGCCCCGGGTGGACGAGGTGCACCTCACGGCGGACCGGGTGCTGGTGGTGAACACCTCCCCGGTGTCGGGCGGGGAGCGCCGCGGCACGGTGGTCACGCTGCGCGACGTGACCGAGCTGCAGTCGCTGATGGGCGAGCTGGACTCCGAGCGGGGCTTCACCCAGGCGCTGCGCTCCCAGGCGCACGAGGCGGCGAACCGGCTGCACACCGTGGTGTCGCTGATCGAGCTGGGGCGGTCCGAGGAGGCGGTGCGGTTCGCGACCGCCGAGCTGGAGCTGGCGCAGGCGCTCACCGACCAGGTGGTGGCGGCGGTGAGCGAGCCGGTGCTTGCGGCCCTGCTGCTGGGCAAGACGGCGCAGGCCAACGAGCGGGGCGTGGAGCTGGTGGTGTCGGAGGACAGCCGCCTGGACGACGGCCTGCTGCCGGACTCCCTCCCGCCGCGTGACCTGGTCACCATCCTCGGCAACCTGATCGACAACGCGGTGGACGCGGCGCAGGGCGGCGTCGGCCCCCGGGTGACGGTGACGGCGCTCACCGAGCGGGGCGAGGAGCTGGTGCTGCGGGTCTGCGACACCGGGCCGGGCGTGGACCCGGACCACGCGGAGGCGGTCTTCGAGCGGGGCTTCACCACCAAGCCCTCCGGCCCCGGCGGCCGGGGCCTGGGCCTCGCCCTGGTCCGCCAGGCGGTGAACCGCCACTCGGGCACCCTGACGGTGGGCCCGGCGCCGGAGGGCGGGGCGTGCTTCGAGGCGCGCCTGCCGCTGCGGGCGGCCTCCCCGGCCGCGGTCGCGGGGGGCGGGCCGTGACCGAGCAGCCCATCAGAGTCCTGGTCGTCGAGGACGACCCGGTCGCCGCCGACGCGCATGTGATGTACGTGGGCCGCGTGCCGGGCTTCGTCGCCGTCGGCAAGGCGCACACCGGCGGCGAGGCCCGCCGGATGCTGGAACGCACCCCCGTCGACCTGCTCCTGCTCGACCTGCACCTGCCCGATGTGCACGGCCTGCAGCTGGCCCGCTCGCTGCGCGCCGCCGGCCATCACGCCGACGTCATCGCGGTGACCTCGGCCCGCGACCTCGCGGTGGTGCGCGAGGGCGTGTCCCTCGGCGTCGTCCAGTACGTGCTGAAACCATTCACCTTCGCCACCCTCCGCGACCGCCTGGTCCGCTACGCCGAGTTCCACGCGGCCGTCGGCGAGGCCAGCGGCCAGGACGAGGTGGACCGCGCCCTCGCGGCCCTGCGGGCACCGGGCCCGGCCGCCCTGCCGAAGGGCCTGAGCGGCCCGACCCTGGAACGCGTGACCGGCGCGCTGCGCGGCGCCGAGGAGGGCCTCACCGCCACCGGGGTCGCCGAAGCGGTCGGCATCTCCCGCATCACCGCCCGCCGCTACCTGGAGCACCTGGTCGATGCGGGCCGGGCCCGCCGCAACCCCCAGTACGGCCAGGTGGGCCGGCCCGAACTGGTGTACCGCTGGGTACGCGGGAAGTGAGCCGGGGCGCCGCCGGTGCCCTGTTCCCTGTGCCGTCCAGGCACCCGGGGTGGGTGCTGGCCGGGGGTGGGTTTGCGCTAACGCCCGCTGAAGGGGTGCCGCTGCGCCCACCCGTGCCGCCCCAGGCGGCACGAATGGCCGCAGTTACGTGGGCGGGACCGGCTGCCCGCGGCGGGGCGGGCACGACTGCCTGCAGCGGGGCGGGCGTGGCGGCCCGCAGCTACGCCCGCCCGGCGGGAGGCCCGGGCCGCTGGGGGTCACTCCGGGTTCCGGCCGCCTCCGGTTTCGGCCGCCCTCGCGTACCACACCACCTGGGAGGCGAGACCTGCCACGGCGAGTGCCTCCAGTACCGACAGGGCGAGGAGGAGGCCGCCGGCGGCGCCGTCCGCCCAGTAGACGATCAGCGCCGCCAGCGGAACCGCGCAGAACGCCGTGAGGTCGATCAGGACCTGGACCGTCTTGCGGAAGCGGCGCCGGGGGTCGCGGCGGTGGGACGCCTCCCAGCCGAAGGTGGTGAAGTCGCCCGCGCCCGGGGCGAGACGGGCCAGACGGGGGCCCAGGTCGTCGCGCACATACAGCCCAATGGCGGTGATCTTCTCGTCGTTGACGAGGTAGGTCCAGCCGAGGACGACGCACACCGGCGGCAGCGCCACGAGCATCGCGGGCTGCTTCGCCTGGGCCGCGGCGGCGATCACGGCGGCGACGACCGCGAGGGTGACATAGAGCAGGTTGTCGCGGAAGCCGATCCTCGCCTTCTGCTCGTCCTTCACGCTCTGGTACTCGGCGAGCAGCAACTGCCCGACGGTGAGCTCCTGTTCCGCCACTCGAACATCCCCTCTCCCGGTCCCGGCCCGGGACGGCGGCGGGAGCTGACGTCCCGTCCGGTGCCGGCCCGCGATCGATTCCCCGCACACTCATTGACCTGACTAGACCACTCAACTTACGTTCGCCGGGCAGCCGTCCACGCGCCACGACGAAGTGCGCCCAGGAGGTCATGCCCGTGCGCCCCACCGCCGCCCTCCCCCACGTCATCGCCCTCACCCTGGCCGCCGCAGCGACCCTCACCGCCTGCGGCGGCGGCTCCGGCAGCGACCCGGACACGCTGAGGGTCTCCTTCAAGCAGTCCACGGACAACAACATCAAGGTGATGGACACCTACATCGCCGGCATCAAGAAGCAGTTCGAGAAGGAGCACCCCGGCAAGAAGGTCGAACTCGTCCCCATCAAGGCCCCGGACGCGGAGTACTACACCAAGCTGCAGCAGATGCTGCGCTCCCCCAAGACCGCGCCCGACCTGGTCTACGAGGACACCTTCCTCATCAACTCCGACATCACCAGCGGGTACTTGAAGCCGCTGGACCCCTACCTGAAGAAGTGGAAGGACTGGGGCCAGTTCATCGGCACCGCCAAGGCCGCCACCCGCGGTGAGGACGGCAAGACCTACGGCGTCCCGGACGGGACCGACACCCGCGGCCTGTGGTACAGCAAGGACATCTTCGCCAAGGCCGGCCTGCCCGATCACTGGCAGCCGAAGACCTGGGAGGACGTCCTGGACGCCGCCCGCACCATCAAGAAGAAGGTGCCGGACGTCATCCCGCTGAACGTGTACACCGGCAAGCCGGTCGGCGAGGCCGCCACCATGCAGACCTTCGAGATGCTGCTCTACGGCACCAACGACGGCACCTCGGACCCGCTGTACGACAAGAGCCGCAAGAAGTGGATCACCGCCGGGAAGGGCTTCGAGGACTCCCTCGCCTTCGTCGAGACGGTCTACAAGGAGAAGCTGGGGCCGGAGGTCTCCGACGCGCTCGACCCGAACGTCGGCACCCGGGTGCGCGGCGAGTGGCTGCCGCAGGGCAAGCTCGGCATCGCGCTGGACGGCTCCTGGCTGCCGCAGGACTGGCTGGAGGGCAGCGGGCACGAGTGGCCCGAGTGGTCGGAGGAGCTGGGGCTCGCCGCGATGCCGACCCAGAACGGGCAGGCCCCCGGCAAGGTGAGCATGTCCGGCGGCTGGGCCTGGTCGATCCCCGCCAAGGCCGCCAACCCCGATCTGGCCTTCGAGTTCATCAGGACCATGCAGACCAAGGCCAACGCCCAGAAGTGGTACATCGCCAACTCCGGCATCGCGGTGCGGGGGGACGTGGCGAGCGACCCCGAGTACGTCAAGGCGCAGCCCGGCATCAAGTTCTTCACCGACCTGGTGTCGAGCACCCACTACCGGCCCGCCTATCCGGCGTATCCGAAGGTGTCCACCGCCATCCAGGAGGCGATGGAGGGCGTGACCACGGGTGACATGTCGGTCCGGGAGGCCGCCCGCGGCTACGACGAGGCCCTGAAGGACGCCACCGACAACCAGGTCGTCGAGAAGTAGGACGAGAGGCAGCAACGGAACGAGCCCATGACCGCCGCCGCACCGCACACGGGCCCGGAACTCGCCAAGATCCCTCCGGGCCCGCCCGCACCCTCGCCCGCGCCCGCCTCCGCCCGCAGCGGACTGCGCGGTCTGCTGCCCCGCTTCCTGCCGCTGACCCCGGCGCTCGTCCTGCTGCTGCTCTTCCTGGCGGGGCCGATCGCGTACTGCGTGTTCATCGCCTTCACCGACCTGCAGCTCACCGGCCAGGCCGAGGAGTCGTTCACCGGCCTGGAGAACTTCCGCCGGGCGTTCGCGGACGACGAGTTCCTCAACGCCGTATGGCTGACGCTGGTGTTCACCGTGGTGTCGGCTCTGATCGGGCAGAACACCCTGGGGCTCACGCTGGCCGCGCTGATGCAGCGGGCGTCGAAGCCGGTGCGCACCCTGACCGGTGGCATCGTTGTCACCGCCTGGGTGCTGCCGGAGGTGGTGGCGGGCTTCCTGCTCTACGCCTTCTTCCGCCGGGAGGGCACGCTCAACGCCGTCCTGGACTGGCTCCATCTCCCCACCCAGAACTGGCTGTTCACGCTGCCGATCCTCGCCGTGTCCTTCGCCAATGTCTGGCGCGGCACCGCCTTCTCGATGCTGGTGTACTCGGCCGCGCTGAGCGAGATCCCGAGGGAGATCACCGAGGCGGCCGAGGTGGACGGCGCCGGCGGCTGGCGCCGGATGTGGCACATCACGCTGCCGATGATCCGCCGCTCCATCGGCACCACCCTGATGCTCAACACCCTGCAGACGCTGTCGGTGTTCGGGCTGATCTGGGTGATGACCCGGGGCGGGCCGGGCGGCCGGAGCCAGACGCTGCCGCTGTTCATGTACGAACAGGCCTTCCAGAACAGCCTGATCGGGTACGGCACGGCCGTGGCCCTGCTGCTTCTGCTGGTCGGCGCGCTGTTCTCGGCCGTGTACATGCGTCTGCTGCGGACGGAGGTCTGATCCGTCGTGTCCCTGCCCCTCCCCCACCGCGCCCGCCCGCTCGCCTCCCACCGCGCCCGCCCGCTCGCCTCCCGCCGCGCCGCGCGCCGGCTCGCCGCCGACGCGGGCCTGCTGGTGGTGGCCCTCGCGTTCGTGCTGCCGCTGGCCTGGGTGGTGCTGTCGGCGCTCGATCCGCACGCCGGTCTGCGGGTGAAGGCACCGGACGGGCTCACCCTGGAGCACTTCGACGCCATCCTCACCGACGAGATCACCTTCACGCCGCTGCTGAACAGCCTGGTCCTGTGCGGCGGCGCGACCGCGCTGACCGTGGTGTGCGCGGCGCTCGCGGCGTATCCGCTCTCCCGGTTCCGTTCCCGGCTGAACCGGCCGTTCCTGCTGACCATCCTCTTCGCGACCAGCCTGCCGATCACCGCGATCATGGTCCCGGTGTACGCGCTGTTCGTGCAGGTCGACCTGATCGACACCCGGCAGGGGACGATCTTCTTCTTCGCCGCCTCTCAGCTGCCGTTCGCGATCTGGCTGATGAAGAACTTCATGGACGGCGTGCCCAAGGAGCTGGAGGAGGCGGCCTGGACGGACGGGGCGTCCACGCTGCAGTCGCTGGTGCGGATCGTGCTGCCGCTGATGGGGCCGGGCGTGGCGGTGGTGACCGTGTTCTCCTTCGTGATGATGTGGGGCAACTTCTTCGTGCCCTTCATGCTGCTGCTGAGTCCGGATCTGATGCCCGCCTCGGTGAGCATCAACGACTTCTTCGGCAACCGGGGCATGGTCGCCTACGGGCAGCTGGCGGCGTTCTCGATCGTCTACTCGACGCCGGTGATCCTGCTGTATGTGCTGATCGCACGACGGCTCGGCGGGGGTTTCGCGCTGGGTGGCGCGGTGAAGGGATGACCGGGTGCGGGGCGTCGGGGCCGCGGGTACCCGCCGGTAGCCGTAGGTTCCTACAATCCGTAACGTTGGCCGAACTGACCGTAGTCACCCGCATGGCGGTTTCTCTAGCTTGTCGGCCGTGCACCGAGCCACCTCCCGACCGAACGATCCCCCGCCTCCTCCGTTCAACGCGCCCGCCGCCCGCCGGCTGCGGGCCGCCCTCGGCATGGGCCCGGACCATGTGGCGCAGACCCTGCGCGTCTCCTACGGGCTGCCGTATGTGACACCGCACCTGGTGGTCGCCTGGGAGCGCGGCACCGCCGCCCCCTCAGGTCCCGAACTCTCCGCGCTGGCGGGGGCGTTGTGGTGCAACCCCGGTGAACTCATCGGCCGCCCGAGCACCTTGCGCGAGCACCGCATCGCCCGCGGTCTGGCGGCCGAGGACGTCGCCCGCACGGTAGGGCTCGAACTCCACACGTATCTGCGGATGGAAGAGTCCGGGCAGTGGCGCGGCTCCGACCGGCAGACCGCCGTGCTGGCCGGACTGCTCGCCCTGTCCCTGGCCGACCTGATCACGGTCTCCGGGCGCGAGGACCGGCTGGCGGAGCTGCTGCGCAGTGCCGCGACGACGCGCTGGCAGGGGTACGTCCGGCCGGTCGGCAAGCTGGCCCCGCTGGACCGGCGGGTGCTGGAGCGGGCGCTGCAGCGGCTGCACCAGGACTACCAGGGGCACATGGCCGCCACCCTCAGCTGGGGCGGCGGCAGCGGTGATGCGGGGGACGACGGCCGGAGGTTCCTCGAACGCGTCGTCGACCACTTCTGGGCGGCGGTGGAGGAGTACTCCGGCTCCCGGTAGGGGCCTCCCGGCAGGCGACCGGCACAGGCGGGAAGGCGGACTAGAAGACCGACTCGGCCTCGTCCATGCGGTACTTCGGCACCGTCTTCAGCTCCGTGACCGCCTCCGCCAGCGGGACCATCACGATGTCCGTGCCGCGCAGCGCGGTCATCTTCCCGAACTCGCCCCGGTGCGCGGCCTCCACCGCGTGCCAGCCGAAGCGGGTGGCGAGCACCCTGTCGTACGCGGTCGGCACGCCGCCGCGCTGCACATGGCCGAGGATGACCGGCTTGGCCTCCTTGCCCAGGCGCCGCTCCAGCTCGAGGGCGAGGGCGGTGCCGATGCCCCGGAAGCGCTCATGGCCGAACTGGTCGATCTCGCCCTTGCCGTAGTCCATGGTGCCCTCGGCCGGGTGCGCGCCCTCGGCGACGCAGATGACGGCGAACTTCTTGCCGCGGGCGAAGCGGGCCTCGACCATCTTGACCAGGTCGGCCGGGTCGAAGGGGCGCTCGGGCAGGCAGATGCCGTGGGCGCCTGCGGCCATGCCGGACTCCAGGGCGATCCAGCCGGCGTGCCGGCCCATGACCTCGACGACCATCACCCGCTGGTGGGACTCGGCGGTGGTCTTCAGCCGGTCCATCGCCTCGGTGGCGACGCCGACGGCGGTGTCGAAGCCGAAGGTGCGGTCGGTGGAGGAGATGTCGTTGTCGATGGTCTTGGGCACGCCGACCACCGGCAGGCCCGCGTCGGACAGCATGCGGGCCGCGGTGAGCGTGCCCTCACCGCCGATCGGGATGAGCGCGTCGATACCGAAGTCGCGGATCATGTCGGAGGCGTTCGCGCACGCCTCGCGCAGCCGGTCCCGCTCGAGCCGGGAGGAGCCGAGGATGGTGCCGCCGCGGGCCAGGATTCCGCTGACCGCGTTGAGGTCGAGGGGCCGGTAGCGGCCGTCGAGCAGGCCGGAGTAGCCGTCCTCGAAGCCGATGACCTCGTCCCCGTAGTTGTCGACCGCGCGGTGCACGACCGACCGGATCACTGCGTTCAGGCCGGGGCAGTCGCCGCCTGCGGTGAGAACTCCGATGCGCATCGTGCTGTGTCTCCTGGTCGCTGTTGATACCGGTGAGCCAATGCCGATTGTTTCACGTCCCCCACGGCGGCGCCGACGCCGGACCAGTGGGCGCCCTAACGAGCGCCGGAGGTATTGTCAAGAGGGTTCTGCTCACCTCCACGGGTGATCTTGCAGACGCCGGTATGACAACGCGGTCCCGGCGCACTCGAACCCCTGCGACAACGCATCACACCCCCCGACGACGGCACACCCGGCCCCCGACGACGATCACCACCCCCGATGAGCCCCGACAGACCCCGACCGACACCAAAACACCGACGAAACAGACGAAACGGAGAGCGCGCGTGACCCGCAGCGTGTACGTGACCGGCATCGACCGCGGCGACGGCCGCCAGGTGGTCGAGCTGGGAGTCATGGAACTGCTGACCCGGCAGGTCGACCGGGTGGGCGTCTTCCGCCCCCTGGTGCACGACGGGCCGGACCGCCTCTTCGAGCTGCTGCGCGCCCGCTACCGCCTCTCCCAGGACCCGGCGACCGTCTACGGCATGGACTACCAGGAGGCCTCCACGCTCCAGGCCGAGCGGGGCACGGACGAGCTGGTCTCCACCCTCGTCGACCGCTTCCACCTGGTCGCCCGGGACTACGACGTGGTGCTGGTCCTCGGCACCGACTACGCCGACACCCAGTTCCCGGACGAGCTGTCGCTGAACGCCCGGCTCGCCAACGAGTTCGGTGCCTCGGTGATCCCGGTGGTGGGCGGCCGCAAGCAGACCGCCGAGTCGGTGCGCGCCGAGACCCGCAACGCCTACCGCGCCTACGACACCCTCGGCTGCGACGTGCTCGCCATGGTGGTCAACCGGGTCGGCCGCGAGGACCGGGAGGAGATCGCCGAGCGGCTCGCCACCCGGCTGCCGGTGCCCTGCTGGGTGCTGCCGGACGAGCCGGCCCTGTCCGCGCCCACGGTCTCGCAGGTGGCGAGCGCGCTGGGCGCCAAGGTGGTGCTCGGCGACGACTCCGGGCTCGCCCGGGACGCCCTGGACTTCGTCTTCGGCGGCGCCATGCTGCCCAACTTCCTCGCCGCGCTGACGCCGGGCTGCCTGGTGGTGACCCCGGGCGACCGCGCCGATCTGGTGGTGGGGGCGCTCGCCGCGCACAGCGCCGGCACCCCGCCGATCGCGGGGGTACTGCTCACCCTGGGCGAGGTGCCCGGCGAGGACATCCTCACCCTGGCCGCCCGCCTCGCCCCCGGCACCCCGGTGCTGTCGGTGTCCGGCACCAGCTTCCCCACCGCGGAGCAACTGTTCTCCCTGGAGGGCAAGTTGAACGCGGCCACCCCGCGCAAGACCGAGACCGCGCTCGGCCTGTTCGAGCGGTACGTGGACACCGCCGAGCTGACCCGGCGGGTCTCCGCGCCCAGCAGCGACCGGGTCACCCCGATGATGTTCGAGCACAAGCTGCTCGAGCAGGCCCGCTCCGACCTCAGGCGCGTGGTGCTCCCGGAGGGCACCGAGGAGCGGGTGCTGCACGCGGCGGAGGTGCTGCAGCGCCGGGGCGTGTGCGAGCTGACGCTGCTCGGGCCGGTGGAGCAGATCCGCAAGAAGGCCGCCGACCTGGGCATCGACCTCGGCGACAGCCAGATCATCGACCCGTCCGTCTCCGAGCTGCGGGAGGGCTTCGCCGAGAAGTACGCCGCCCTGCGGGCGCACAAGGGCGTCACCGTGGAGCTGGCCTACGACGTCGTCTCCGACGTGAACTACTTCGGCACGCTGATGGTGGAGGAGGGCCTCGCGGACGGCATGGTCTCCGGTTCCGTGCACTCCACGGCCGCGACGATCCGGCCCGCCTTCGAGATCATCAAGACCAAGCCGGACGCCGCCATCGTCTCCTCGGTGTTCTTCATGTGCCTGGCCGACAAGGTGCTGGTCTACGGCGACTGCGCGGTCAACCCGGACCCGGACGCCGAGCAGCTCGCCGACATCGCCGTGCAGTCGGCGGGGACCGCCGCCCGGTTCGGGGTGGAGCCGCGGATCGCGATGCTGTCGTACTCCACCGGCACCTCCGGCACCGGCGCCGACGTGGACAAGGTGCGGCGGGCGACCGAGCTGGTGCGCGCCCGCCGGCCCGATCTGAAGATCGAGGGGCCGATCCAGTACGACGCGGCGGTGGAGCCCTCGGTCGCCGCGACCAAGCTGCCGGACTCGGAGGTGGCCGGCCAGGCGACCGTGCTGATCTTCCCCGACCTGAACACCGGCAACAACACCTACAAGGCGGTGCAGCGCTCGGCCGGCGCGATCGCCGTGGGACCGGTGCTGCAGGGTCTGCGCAAGCCGGTCAACGACCTGTCCCGGGGCGCCCTGGTGCAGGACATCGTCAACACCGTCGCCATCACCGCCATCCAGGCCCAGAACGACGCCACGACCGGGAAGGCTGCCGCTCAGTGACTGCCACGCGTGTCCTCGTCCTCAACTCCGGCTCCTCGTCGGTGAAGTACCAGCTGCTCGACATGCGTGACAGCAGCCGGCTGGCCACGGGTCTTGTGGAGCGGATCGGGGAGCAGACCTCCCGGGTGAGGCACACCTCGGCGGCGGCCGGGGACGGCCGGGAGCGTACCGGGCCGATCGCCGACCACGACGCGGCGCTGAAGGCGATGGCCGAGGAGCTGGCGGCGGACGGCCTGGGTCTGGACTCCCCCGAGCTCGCCGCGATCGGCCACCGGGTGGTGCACGGCGGCAAGTACTTCACCGAGCCGACCGTCATCGACGACACCGTGCTCTCCGAGATCGAGCGGCTGATCCCGGTGGCGCCGCTGCACAACCCGGCCAATCTCACCGGCATCCGCACGGCCATGACGCTGCGTCCCGACCTGCCGCAGGTGGCGGTGTTCGACACCGCCTTCCACACCACGATGCCGGAGTCGGCCGCCCGCTACGCGATCGACGTGGCGACCGCCGACGCGCACCGCATCCGCCGCTACGGCTTCCACGGCACCTCGCACGCGTATGTCTCGCGGGAGACGGCACGGCTGCTGGGCCGGGCGCCCGAGGAGGTGAACGTGATCGTGCTGCACCTGGGCAACGGGGCCTCGGCCTCGGCGGTGCGGGCCGGCCGGTGCGTGGACACCTCGATGGGGCTGACCCCCTTGGAGGGGCTGGTGATGGGTACGCGCTCCGGAGACATGGACCCGGCCGTCATCTTCCATTTGATGCGCGTCGGGGGAATGTCCGCCGACGAGATCGACACTCTGCTCAACAAGAAGAGCGGTCTGATCGGGCTGTGCGGGGACAACGACATGCGGGAGATCCGCCGCAGGATCGACGAGGGTGATGAACAGGCGAAGCTGGCGTTCGACATCTACATTCACCGGTTGAAGAAGTACATCGGTGCCTATTGCGCCGTTCTCGGGCAGGTGGACGCGGTGGCCTTCACCGCCGGGGTCGGCGAGAACTCCGCGGAGGTGCGCGCGGCGGCCGTGGCGGGGCTGGAGCCTCTGGGTCTCGCGGTCGACGCGGAGCGCAACGCGGTACGCGGCGAGGGGCCGCGGCTGATCTCGCCCGAGGGCGCGCGGGTCGCGGTCGCGGTGGTTCCGACGGACGAGGAAATGGAGATCGCCACTCAGACATACGCACTGGTCGGAAACAACGACTGAGAACAAGTGAGCGTCGGGAATCTCATTTGTATATTCCGCCAGACGGAATATTCCGCTGCGAAACAAACCGATAGGATCGCCCCATGCGCCGTTCGAAAATCGTCTGTACTCTCGGCCCCGCGGTCGACTCCCACGAGCAACTCGTCGCCATGATCGAAGCCGGCATGAACGTGGCCCGCTTCAACTTCAGCCATGGCAGCCACGCCGAGCACCAGGCCCGCTACGACCGGGTCCGTGCCGCGTCCAAGGAGACCGGCAAGGCCATCGGTGTCCTCGCCGACCTCCAGGGCCCCAAGATCCGCCTCGAGACCTTCGCCGAGGGTCCCGTCGAACTGGTACGGGGTGACGAGTTCACCATCACCACCGAGGACGTGCCGGGCGACAAGACGATCTGCGGGACGACCTACAAGGGGCTGCCGGGCGACGTCTCCCGCGGCGACCAGATCCTGATCAACGACGGCAACGTCGAGCTGAAGGTGCTGGACGTCGAGGGCCCGCGGGTGAAGACGATCGTCATCGAGGGCGGCGTCATCTCCGACCACAAGGGCATCAACCTGCCCGGCGCGGCCGTGAACGTGCCCGCGCTGAGCGAGAAGGACGTCGAGGACCTGCGGTTCGCCCTGCGGATGGGCTGCGACCTGGTCGCGCTGTCCTTCGTGCGGGACGCCAAGGACATCGCCGACGTCCACCGGGTGATGGACGAGGAGGGCCGCCGGGTCCCGGTCATCGCCAAGGTGGAGAAGCCGCAGGCGGTGGAGAACATGGAGGACGTCGTGATGGCGTTCGACGGCGTGATGGTCGCCCGCGGCGACCTGGCCGTCGAGTACCCGCTCGAGAAGGTCCCCATGGTGCAGAAGCGCCTGATCGAGCTGTGCCGCCGCAACGCCAAGCCGGTGATCGTGGCGACCCAGATGATGGAGTCGATGATCACCAACTCCCGGCCGACCCGCGCCGAGGCCTCCGACGTGGCCAACGCGATCCTGGACGGCGCGGACGCGGTGATGCTGTCGGCGGAGTCCTCGGTCGGCGCCTACCCGATCGAGACGGTCCGGACGATGTCGAAGATCGTCCAGGCGGCCGAGCAGGAGCTGCTGTCCAAGGGCCTGCAGCCGCTGGTGCCGGGCAAGAAGCCGCGCACGCAGGGCGGTTCGGTGGCCCGCGCGGCGTGCGAGATCGCCGACTTCCTCGGCGGCAAGGGCCTGGTGGCCTTCACCCAGTCGGGTGACACCGCGCGGCGGCTGTGCCGTTACCGCGCCGAGCAGCCGATCCTGGCGTTCACCACGGACGAGAGCACCCGCAACCAGCTGACGCTCAGCTGGGGCGTGGAGCCGCACGTGGTGCCGTTCGTCAACAGCACCGACGAGATGGTCGACCTGGTCGAGCAGGAGCTGGTCCGGCTCAGCCGGTTCAACGAGGGCGACATCGTGGTGATCACCGCCGGCTCCCCGCCCGGCGTCCCGGGCACCACCAACATGGTCCGGGTCCACCACCTGGGCGGCCCGACCAGCTGACGGTCTCCGGTCGGCTGACGAGACCGGCTGACGGGACCGTCTGACGCACGTTCAGCGAAGACGCCGAGGGCGCCCCCTGAGGATCAGGGGGCGCCCTCGGTGTGAGCGGCTCCCGAAGTGGTCTTGACGCGGGCTCAGTCCGTGACGAACTGGTGCAGCCCGGGCACGTGCAGGGTGCCGCCGAACTGGCCGGCCTGCTGCACCTTCACATTGGTGAAGTAGATCAGCGGGATGTTCAGCGGCGGCGGGTGCTCCGGGTCGAACGTGACGGGTATCAGCCCGAGCAGGTTGCCGGATATGCGCTCCGTGTACATCACGGTGTCGCCGTTGCGGATGGTGGACGTCGAGCCCTTCGCGGCCTGCACGTGGTACGTCTTGCCGGACTGCGGGTCCTTGACGGTCTGGTGCAGGTCGCCGATGTCGGTGCCGTCCGAGACGACGTACTTCAGCACCTTCTTGGTGGTGCCGTTGGCCGTCTTCACCTTCACGATGCCCTTGTAGTCGGCGCCCTTCAGCAGCAGCGAGCTGGCGTCCAGGAACCAGGGGTCGTCGGGCAGCGGGACGGTGTTGTCGATGCCGCCCTCGGCGTCGGTGGCGACCGGGCAGTCCTCCGGGTCGACCGTGGCGCTCTCCGACGGGCTCGGCGAGGCCGACACCTCCGGGGCGGCCTCGGCGGCCTTCTCGGCCTTCTCGGCCGCTCCCTCGACCGCTTCGCCCGCGCCCTTGGCCGCCTCGCCCGCCGTGCCGGCGGCGTCCTCGGCGGCCTCCTTCGCGGCACCCGCGGCCTTCTCGGCGGTCTCCTCGGCCTTGTCTCCGGCCTCCGCGGCGTCCCCGGCCGCCTCGGCGGCCTTCCCGGTCTCCGAGGGCGACGGGGCGGGGCTCTCGCCCTCCTCCGCCTCGGCGGCGTCGCCGGGCGTGAGGACGTCCTTGATCCCGTCGCCGATCTTCTCCAGGAGGTTCTTGTCGGTCTCCGAGGGGGACGGCGCGGGCTGCTCGGAGGCGGAGGCGGACGGTGCGGGCTCGGCCTTGTCGTCGGAATCTGAATCCGGCGAAGAGGACGTGCCCTTGCCCGCCTGCTCCCGCGCACCGGCCTCCGGGGCCTGCTGCGCATCCGGCTTCTCCTCGGCACCGCCGCTCGCCGAGGGGGACGGCGCGGGCGACGCGGAGGCGTCGTCCTTCTCCTTGTCCTTGTCCTTGGCGTCCTTGGCGTCCTTGGCGTCCTCCGCGGCCTCGATCGCCGTCACGCAGTCCTTGTACTCGTCCGCGGTCAGGCTGTTCGACGAGCCCGGCTCGTCCTTGGCCTGGGCGAGCGTGGGAGTGAACCCCATGCCCATCAGGACCGCGGTCGGCATCGCCGCGAGGGCTATCGCCTTGCCCGCCGGCATCTGGAACCTGGTGAACAGCGGCTTCTTGGGAGCCGCGTGGCGCGGCCCGGTTCTCACACGGGACGCCTCCGCATCAGCCCCGTGGGTCACCTCGTCAGCCGGCACTGTGCCTCCCGTTCGCCCCGTTCGCCGGGCTCGTTCCTGACAGATCGTTCGGCTCGCCCACCGTGGTGTCGTCGACGGACTTCAGCAGCGTGGTGTCGCTGTCCGCGCCCTGAGGGGCGCCGCCCTGGTTCCCCGCGGCGGCCGCGGGCTTGTCCTCGGGCGGTGTGCCCGGCGCCCACGACACGGCCATCGCCCCGCCCACGAGGGCGAAGAGGAAGCCGATGAGGAAGCCGCCGAGGTTGGAGACGGGAATGGACACCAGCGCCAGCAGGATCGCGGCGACACCCGCGAAGACCCGTACGTGCTTCTGGAACCAGAGGCTGACGCCGAGGACGACGAGCAGCACGCCGATGATCAGGGACCCGGCGCCCGCCGTGGTCGCCATGGCCAGCGTCAGATGTCCGATCTGGAGGTTCGCGTACGGGAAGTAGGCGATGGGGAATCCGCCGAGCATGACGAACAGGCCGGCCCAGAACGGCCGCGCGCCCCGCCAGGCGCGGAACTGCAGCCTCCGGAGAGTGAACTGGCCGGATGCGGCAGGAGTCTCGGCGCTCATGGAAAACAGCTCCCTGGTACGGCGTTGCTGTGGTGGTGATGTGCCCCGCACGTGAAGACGGGGCCGGAAGGTGGACGGGCGGGGGCGCCGGTGGCTCCCCCGCCCGTCACAGAGTGCTCAGTAGCACTCCTTGACACCCTTCGAGAGCGACATCTTCAGGCCGCTCAGCTTGAAGGTTCCGGCGGTGGTGGCCCACGCCGTCTGCTTCACGTCGGTCAGCGTGGCCGACTCGGCCTGCTGAGCGAACCCGTACGGGTTGGCCTGCTCCTTGCCGCCCTTCATGCCGGGACCCTTGTTGGCGTCCTTGGCCGCAACACCGATGTCGATGTTGTTGAAGGTGGCGTTGGCCTCGAGGTCCTCGACGTCGATGTAGAGGTTCTCGGCCTCGACCGGCTTGTCGGCACCGGCCTTCAGCGTGAGGCTGACATTGCCGAAGAACGGCACGTCCGGGGTGACCACGGACTGGCACATGTTCCGGATCTTCGCGGACTTGAACGCCGAGACGGCGACGGGGTGAGCCGTCTTCTCGCCCTTGAGCGTGTAACCCGAGTCGATCGCCCCGTACTGGGAGAAGCCCGTACCGTCGAGCCGCTCAGCCGTCACCTTGAACGACTGGCCGGAGACGCTGAACGAGGCGGCGAGAGCACCCTGCGCGAGGGCGACACCTATCGCTGCCGTGGCGGCGACGCTGGGCACCATGACCACAGCGAACCGCTTCCATCTGGTCCCGCCACGCACCTGGGACTCCATATTTCCTCCTTCTCGGACGTACATCTCCTGCTCCGACCCGCCGCCTTGGACGACGGCTCAGCCGGGCAGGGATGGGAGAAGTGCTACGTCCTCGGGAAGGAGAGCGCCTGCACCCGGCGGCGCACAAAGCGCCCGAGTCACCGGCGTTCACCCCCGAGCGACAACCACTGGTCGCGCCTGACACGCATCACGCACAACCCTGCCGGACAGGCTTCGCCGAGTGGGCGAAGACCCCCCTGTCCAAGAGCCGGCACCACTGCCGCCGGCTCTGCTCGGTGGGGACCCAGGAAGTCCCGTGACCCGACCGGCTGTCGGGCGCGGGAATGGACCGAGCGTCGCCGATCGTGGTGCATTCTCGCCGCCCGCACAAGGGGGGTCGTTACTGGCTAGTAACGGCCCGATAACCACGACACGACGCAGGGGTCTCGGTCGGCAACGCAGGGTGTCCCGGAGGTGGTGTGCAAAACCATTGATCGCTGGACAGAACCCGACAGATCAACGGCTGCGGTTTACTCGCAGTAACAGCGGCCGCGATTACCAAGATTTGGCAAAGCGCGGCCGCAGTGACCTCTTCTCGACCAATCTTTCACTCGGGCACCAGGGTTCCGGTACCCGACGGGGCGGGCGTGAACCAGCCGCGCGCCCCGCTCAGACGGTCGCGCGCGCCTTAGAACAGGGCGCGGGCCAAGGCTCTGCGCGCGGCGACCACGCGCGGATCCTCGGCGCCGACGACGTCGAACATCTCCACCAGCCGCGACCGGGCGGCCTCCCGGTCGTCACCCTTCGTGCGCGAGACGGTGTCGATGAGCCGGCCGAAGGCGTCCTCGACGTGCCCGCCCGCCAGATCCAGGTCGGCGGCGGCGATCTGCGCGGCGGCGTCGTTCGGCTTCTCGGCGGCGTCCCGGCGCACCTGCCGCGGGTCCATGTCCCGCACCCGCTGGAGCAACTCCGCCTGGGCCAGGCCCAGTTTGGCCTCCGTGTTGCCCGGCTCCTCGGCCAGCACGTTCTTGTACGCCTGGATGGCACCGGGCAGGTCGCCCGCGTCCAGCGCCTGCACGGCGGCGTCCAGCAGGGCGTCGTGCGGCCCGGCGGGCCTGGCCTCGGCGGTCCTGCCCGCACCGCCCGGCTCCGCCTCGGGGTCGACGACCAGCCCGGTGAGGCCGAAGCGCTGCTCGGCGACCTGCACCAGCTGGTCCAGGGTCTGGCGGATCTGCGCCTCGCCGGCCGCGCCCTGGAAGAGCGGCAGGGCCTGGCCGGCCACCACCGCGAAGACCGCCGGGATCCCCTGGATCCCGAACTGCTGCATCAGCATCTGGTTGGCGTCGACGTCGATCTTGGCGAGGAGGAAGCGCCCGTTGTACTCGACCGCGAGCCGCTCCAGCACGGGGCTGAGCTGCTTGCAGGGCTCGCACCACTCGGCCCAGAAGTCGATGACGACCGGGACCTCGGTGGAGCGCTGCAGGACCTCGCGCTCGAAGCCGGCCTCGTCGACGTCGATGACGAGATCGGCCGGAGAGACGGCACCGGTGCCGCCGCCCTTGCGCGCCGCTTCGGCGCGCGCCTGCTCCGCCTTCGCCTTGGCCTCCTGGGCCGCCTTCACCGCGGCGAGGTCGACGACTCCGCTCATGGACATGTTCCGTGGCTGCATGCGTCTATCCTCCCCCGTACTGCGCGCCTAGATGAATGAGTCCAAGGGATCGCCTGCGGACATGAGACGAGGGCGTCCAACGTCGA
>NZ_BAAAIZ010000130.1:0-13447 GCF_039526425.1 Streptomyces thermospinosisporus | reverse complement strand
GCGACCAGCACCCGTGGTTCCAGGAGTCGCGCCGCGATCCCGACGGGCCCTACGGCGACTTCTATGTGTGGGCCGACGACGACAAGGGCTACCCGGACGCGCGCATCATCTTCGTCGACACCGAGGTGTCCAACTGGACCTACGACCCGGTGCGCAAGCAGTACTACTTCCACCGCTTCTTCTCGCACCAGCCGGACCTCAACTACGAGAACCCGCGCGTGCAGGAGGAGATCCTGGCCGCCCTGCGCTTCTGGCTGGATCTTGGGATCGACGGCTTCCGCCTTGACGCGGTGCCCTACCTCTACGCGGCCGAGGGCACCAACTGCGAGAACCTGCCCGCCACCCACGAGTTCCTCAAGCGCGTCCGGCGCGAGATCGACGCCCAGTACCCGGACACCGTGCTGCTGGCCGAGGCCAACCAGTGGCCCGAGGACGTCGTCGACTACTTCGGCGACTACCGGGTGGGCGGCGACGAGTGCCACATGGCCTTCCACTTCCCCGTCATGCCGCGCATCTTCATGGCGGTGCGCCGGGAATCGCGCTACCCCGTCTCCGAGATCCTCGCCAAGACCCCGCCCATCCCGTCCGGCTGCCAGTGGGGCATCTTCCTGCGCAACCACGACGAGCTGACCCTGGAGATGGTCACCGACGAGGAACGCGACTACATGTGGGCGGAGTACGCCAAGGACCCCCGCATGCGCGCCAACATCGGCATCCGCCGCCGCCTCGCCCCGCTCCTCGACAACGACCGCAACCAGATCGAGCTGTTCACCGCCCTGCTGCTCTCCCTGCCCGGCTCCCCCGTCATGTACTACGGCGACGAGATCGGCATGGGCGACAACATCTGGCTCGGCGACCGCGACGCCGTCCGCACCCCCATGCAGTGGACCCCCGACCGCAACGCCGGCTTCTCCACCTGCGACCCCGGACGGCTCTTCCTCCCCGCCATCATGGACCCGGTCTACGGCTACCAGGTCACCAACGTCGAGGCGTCCATGGCCTCGCCGTCCTCACTGCTGCACTGGACCCGCCGGATGATCGAGATCCGCAAGCAGAACGCGGCCTTCGGACTCGGCACCTACACCGAGCTGCCCTCGTCCAACCCGGCGGTGCTGGCCTTCCTGCGCGAGTACGAGGACGACCTGGTGCTCTGCGTGAACAACTTCTCCCGCTTCTCCCAGCCGACCGAACTCGACCTGCGCGAGTTCGAGGGACGCCACCCGGTCGAGCTGTTCGGCGGTGTCCGCTTCCCGGCCATCGGGGAACTGCCGTATCTGCTGACCCTCGGGGGCCACGGCTTCTACTGGTTCCGGCTCACCCGAGTCGCATCCCGCATCGGCCGACGACTGTGAGCGTGTGCCGGCGAGAGGAGGCGTCACCATGACCGAGACCGCGTTCCTGCGCCCGAGAAGCGCGCCCGTCGAGCCGCTGGAGTCGCTCGCCGGGCTGCTGCGCGAGTGGCTGCCGCGGCAGCGCTGGTTCGCCGGCAAGGACCGGCCCGTCACCGACCTGAGTCTGCTGTCGATGACGGAGCTGTTCCCGGACTGTCTGCACGTGCTGGTCCACGCCGGTCATGGAGGCGTCCCCGCTCCCGGGGGCAACCCCCCGGCCGGTGACTGCTACCAGCTGCTGCTCGGGGTGCGCGAGCGTCCCTCGCCGCGCCTCGGCCGGGCCCTGATCGGCAGGGTGCAGGACGGCCCGCTGGCCGGACGGACGGTCTACGACGCCCTCTACGACCCGCGGTCGGCCCAGCTGCTGCTGGAGCGGCTGCGCCACCCCGGCACGGCGGGCCCGCTGCGCTTCGAGTGCGACGCCGGGCAGCTGCCCTCCGGTCTTGTGCCCCGCCTGCTGGACGCCGAGCAGTCCAACTCCTCGCTGGTGTACGGCGACGAGTACATCCTGAAGGTGTTCCGGCGCATCCAGCCCGGCGTCAACCCGGACCTGGAGGTGCCCGGCGCGCTGGCCCGGCAGGGCTGCCACCGGGTGCCCGCGCCGGTGGCGTGGTTCCGCACCACGGACCCGTTCAAGGCGACGCTCGGCGTGCTCCAGCCGTATCTGCGCGACGCCTCCGACGGCTGGACCCTCGCCCTCGGCGCCCTGGCCGCCGGTGACGACTTCACCGTGCAGGCGCACGCCCTGGGTCGGGCCACGGCCGATGTGCATCTGGCGCTGGCCTCCGCGTTCCCGGTGGGCGAGCCCGGCGAGATGCGCCGCACCGCCACGGCCATGACCGAGCGGCTGACGGCCGCCGCGCACGCCGTGCCGGCGCTCCAGCCGTTCGTGCCGGGCCTGCGGACCGCGTTCGCCGCGCTCACCGCCTGCGACGCCGGACCGCCCGCCCAGCGCATCCACGGCGATCTTCATCTGGGGCAGGTGCTGCGGGCGGGGCGGGAGTGGTTCGTCATCGACTTCGAGGGCGAGCCGTCCCGGCCGCTGTCCGAACGGCGCAGCGCCCACTCCCCCGTGCGGGACATCGCCGGGATGCTGCGCTCCTTCGACTACGCCGCCCGGCAGCGCCGCCCCTGGCGCCCCGAGTGGGCGTGCCGCTGCCGGGAGGCGTACTGCGCCGGCTACGCCTCCCGGGCCGGGTGGGACCCCCGCAAGAAGCACGGTCTGCTGCGCGCGTACGAGACCGACCGTGCCGTGTACGAGGTGCTGTACGAGGCCCGGCACCGACCCGACTGGCTGCCCGTACCCATGGCGGCGATCGAGCGCCTCGCCGTGAGAGGAGACTGAACCCGTGGCCCTGCGTGACACGCCCCTGCCCGGATCCGCCGGGCCCGCCCCGTCCGCGTCCGTCGCCGGGGGCACCCCCGCCCCCGCCCTGGACGACACCGACCGGGGGCGCCTGCTGGCGGGCGCCCACCACGACCCGCACGCGCTGCTCGGCGCGCATCCCGTACCCGGCGGGATCGCCTTCCGGGCGCTGCGTCCCTTCGCGCGGGAGGTGAGCGTCCTCGTCGGCGGCGAGCGCTTCCCGCTCGTGTCGGAGGGCGACGGGCTGTTCTCCCGCGTGCTGCCGCTGGAGGCGATCCCCGAGTACACCCTGGCGGTGGCCTACGGGGACGACGAGCCGGTTCAGGTGCACGACCCGTACCGGTTCCTGCCCGCGCTCGGCGAGTTCGACCTGCATCTGATCAGCGAGGGCCGGCACGAGGAGCTGTGGACGGCGCTCGGCGCCCGGATCATGACCCACCAGGGGGTGACCGGCACCCGCTTCACGGTGTGGGCGCCCAATGCGCAGGGGGTGCGGCTCGCCGCGGACTTCACCTACTGGGACGGCACCGCCTTCCCGATGCGCTCGCTGGGCTCGTCCGGCGTGTGGGAGCTGTTCCTGCCGGGCGTCGGCGAGGGCACCCGCTACAAGTTCGAGATCCACTCACGGTACGGGCACCGCTTCCTCAAGGCCGACCCGATGGCCCGCCGGGCGGAGGAGCCGCCGGACACCGCCTCCGTCGTGACGGCCTCGCACCACGAGTGGCGCGACCAGGAGTGGATGGAGCGCCGGGGAGCGACACCGCTGCACCAGGCGCCGATGTCGGTGTACGAGGTGCATCTGCCGTCCTGGCGGCCGGGCCTGACCTACCGTGAGCTGGCCGAGGTGCTGCCCGCGTACGTCAAGGACCTCGGCTTCACCCATGTCGAGCTGATGCCGCTCGCCGAGCACCCCTTCACACCCTCCTGGGGCTACCAGGTCACCGGCTTCTACGCGCCGACCGCGCGGCTCGGCACCCCCGACGACTTCAAGTACCTCATCGACGCGCTCCACCGGGCCGGCATCGGTGTGATCATGGACTGGGTGCCGGCGCACTTCCCGAAGGACGACTGGGCGCTGGCCCGCTTCGACGGGGATCCGCTGTACGAGCCCGGGGACTCGCGGCGGGCGGAGCACCCGGACTGGGGCACGTACACCTTCGACTTCGGCCGCATCGAGGTGCGCAACTTCCTGGTGGCCAACGCCGTGTACTGGTGCCAGGAGTTCCACATCGACGGCCTGCGGGTCGACGCGGTGGCCTCGATGCTGTACCTCGACTACTCGCGCGAGGACGGCCAGTGGGAGGCCAATGTGTACGGCGGCCGGGAGGACCTGGCGGCGATGGCGTTCCTGCAGGAGATGAACGCCACGGTGTACCGGCGCTGCCCCGGCGTGATGACGATCGCCGAGGAGTCCACCGCGTGGGGCGGGGTGACCCGGCCCACCGACACCGGCGGTCTGGGTTTCGGCTTCAAGTGGAACATGGGCTGGATGCACGACTCGCTGCAGTACGTCTCCCACGAGCCGGTGCACCGCAAGTACCACCACAACGAGATGACGTTCTCGATGGTGTACGCCTACAGCGAGAACTACGTGCTGCCGATCTCGCACGACGAGGTGGTGCACGGCAAGCAGGCGCTGGTGTCGAAGATGCCGGGCGACTGGTGGCAGCGCCGCGCCAACGTACGCGCCTACCTGGGCTTCATGTGGGCCCACCCGGGCAAGCAACTGCTGTTCATGGGGCAGGAGTTCGCGCAGGGCGCCGAGTGGTCCGTGGAGCACGGGCCCGAGTGGTGGCTGCTGGACGGCACCTACCACTCCGCGGGTGACCACCGCGGGGTGCAGGACCTGGTGCGCGACCTCAACACCCACTACCGCGAGACGCCGGCGCTGTGGCAGCGCGACACCGACCCGTCGGGCTTCTGCTGGGTCGCGGTGGACGCCGCCGACGACAACGTCTTCGCCTTCCTGCGGTTCGACGGGGAGGGCCGGCCGCTGCTCGCGGTGTCGAACTTCTCCCCCGTCGTCCGGCACGACTACCGGCTCGCCGTCGGGGACGAGGTGATCGCCTGGCAGGAGGTGCTCAACACCGACGCGGCGCGCTACGGCGGCAGCGACGTGGTCAACCCGGACCCGGTCAAACCGGAGGACGGCTGTGTGCGGATCACGCTGCCGCCGCTGGCGACCGTGTGGCTGACGCCGGTCGCTCTGTGACACTCCGCTCCCGGCGCCAGGTGTTCCGCGCCGGGAGCGGGGCATCCGGGCCGTACGGCCGAGGACCCCTCGGCGTCGCGGCGGGTCACAGAAGGGTGGCATCAGGTGCGCACCGTGGGAGTGGAGGAGGAGCTCCTCCTCGTCGATCCGGAGACGGGTGAACCGCGGGCACTGTCCGCTCCGGTGCTGGCCCGCGCCACCCGGGAGGATGCCGACCAGCAGGTCTTCGAGAAGGAACTCCACGAGCAGATGCTGGAGTTCGCCACCCATCCGCAGTCGTCGATGGAGAGCCTGCACACGGAGATCGTCCGCTGCCGCGAGGAGGCCGCCGGGCACGCCGAGGGCCTCGGCTGCACGGTCGCCGCGCTCGCCACCTCCCCCCTGCCGGTCAGCCCGGCCGTCGGCGTCAACCGGCGCTACCAGTGGATGGAGGAGCAGTACGGCATCGCCACCCGCGAGCAGCTGGTCCTCGGCTGTCACGTGCATGTCTCGGTCGAGTCCGACGACGAGGGCGTCGCCGTGGTGGACCGGCTGCGGCCCTGGCTGGCACCGCTGACGGCGCTCAGCGCCAACTCGCCGTTCTGGCAGGGCACGGACTCCGGTTACAGCAGCTACCGCAGCCGGGTGTGGCAGCGCTGGCCCTCGGCCGGCCCCACGGAGATCTTCGGCTCGGCCGAGCGGTATCACCGCCGGGTCGCGGACATGGTGGCGACCGGCGCCGTGCTGGACAAGGCGATGATCTACTTCGACGTGCGGCTGTCCGACCGGTATCCCACGGTGGAGCTGCGGGTGGCGGACGTGTGCCTGCACGCGGAGACGGCGGTGCTGATCGCCGCGCTCGCCCGGGGCCTGGTGGAGACGGCGGCCCGCGAGTGGCGGGCGGGGCAGGAGCCGGCCGATCACAGCGTCAGCCTGCTCAGGCTGGCGGCCTGGCAGGCGGCGCGGGCGGGTCTTACGGGCGATCTGCTGCACCCGGAGACCATGCTGCCCCTGCCGGCCAAGGCGGTGCTGGAGGATCTGGTCGAGCATGTCGCCGAGGCGCTTCGGGCCCACGGCGACCTGGAGCTGGTCCGGGAGGGCTGCGCCCGGCTGCTGCGCGAGGGCAACGGGGCCCAGGTTCAGCGCGGACTGCTGGAGCGCACGGGCAGTCTGCGGGACGTCGTCACCGAGTGCGTGCGGCACACCCAGCGCTGAGACGTCCGGGACCGGACCGCCCCGTACGAAGCGGCGGTCTCACAGGATCAGGACGAGGGCGTAGGCCAGGAAGAAGGCCGCGATCAGGGCGGCGACGAGCAGGATCACGATCAGGGGCCCCCTGGACCAGCCCCTGGTCGGATTGTGGGTCTCCTGGGGGCCCGCCTCGGGCAGGCTGCTCTCCGCGGGCGGGGTCTCGCCCGGGGGGACGCCGCCGCCCGGTTCCAGGCCGGTGCTGCGTTCCGGTTCGGGGTCGGGATTGATGTGGCTCATGCTCTCCGGGTCCCCGGGACCACGGAGATCAACAGTGCGGCCACACTTCCGGTGATACCGGCGCCGTATCGCTCCGGCTCGGCTACATTCAGGCACCGCCGATGACTCTGCTCATCGGCCCCGTCACCCCCCGTACACGTCAGGAGCAGTGCATGCGCGACCTCGCTCTGGCTCCCCCGTCCGCTCCGCCCCTGACCGGCGGCCTCGCCGACAGCCTCTTCGACATGGCCGAGGCGAACCCCACCCTGCCCATGCTGGCCCGCCGGCCGGACCCCTCCTCCCAGACCTGGGAGGAGGTGACCGCGGTGGAGTTCCGCGACGAGGTCGTCGACCTGGCGAAGGGGCTGATCGCGTCGGGGATATCGCCGGGCGCGCGGGTCGCCGTCATGGCCCGCACCCGGTACGAGTGGACCGTCCTGTGCTACGCGCTGTGGACGGTCGGTGCCGAGGTCGTCCCGATCTACCCGACCTCCTCGCGGGAGCAGGTGGAGTGGATCCTGAAGGACTCCGGCTGCGTGGCGGTCCTGGTCGAGGACGAGCAGGGCGTGATGACCGTCGGCTCGGTGTGCGCCCAGCTGCCGTCGCTGCAGCACGTCTGGCAGCTCGACGCGGGGGCGCTGGGGCAGCTGGTGGCGCAGGGCGAGCAGGTCCCGCTGGCGACGGTGGACTCGATGCGCCGGATCGTGCTGCCGGACTCCACCGCCGTCGTCGCCTACACCTCGGGCACCTCCGGGCAGGCGCTGGGCTGCGCCCTGAGCCACCGGGGGCTGGCGATGGTCTGCGACACGCTGCTGGCGGGCTGGAAGCACACGGTGGCGGCGCCGGGCGAGCAGGGTGCCGTGCTCGCGTTCCTGCCGCTGTCGCACGTGTACGGGCTGATGATCCAGTGTCTGTGCGTGCGCGGCGGACTGCTGATGGGGCACGAGCCCGACATGAGCGCCGAGGCGCTCGCCGCGGCGCTGCGCTCGTTCCGGCCGACCTATCTGTACGCCGTGCCGTCGCTGCTGGAGAAGATCTACAAGAACTTTCTGCGGGCCTCTCAGCAGGCGGGCCGGGGCGCGCTGTTCGAGCGGGCGGCCGAGACCGCCCGTGACTTCGCCGAGGCACTGGAGCGGCAGCGTCTGGGCCGCGGCCCGGGGCCGGGCTTCGACCTGCGCCTGCAGCACGCCCTGTACGAGCGGACCGTCTACCGCCGGCTGCGGGCCACGCTGGGCGGCCGGGTGCGCCGGGCCACCTCGGGCGGCTCGCCGCTCAACCGTGACCTGTCCCTCTTCTACGAGGGCATCGGCATCTATGTGCACGACGGCTACGGGCTGACCGAGACCAGCGGCGGGCTGACCATGCAGCCGTACGGCCGGGAGAAGTCGGGCACCGTGGGTCAGGTGCTGCCGGGCATGGAGATCCGGCTGGCCGACGACGGGGAGATCCTGGTGCGCGGTCCGGCGGTGTTCCAGGGCTATGTCGGTGACGAGGCGGCGACCCGGGCGGCGCTGCGCGACGGCTGGCTGGCCACGGGCGACCTGGGACGGCTGGACGAGGAGGGCTATCTCACCATCACCGGCCGCAAGAAGGACATCATCATCACCAGCAGCGGCAAGAGCGTGGCCCCGGCCGCGCTGGAGCAGCGGCTGCGGATGCATCCGCTGGTGCACCAGGCGGTCGTGGTGGGCGACAACCGGCCGTGTGTGGGTGCGCTGATCACCCTGGACCCGGAGTTCGTGGCGCACTGGCGGGCGGCGCTGTCCCTGCCCGGGGACGCGCCGACCCGTGAGGCGCGGGAGGAGAACGCGCTGCGGGAGGAGATCGGCCGGGCGGTCGCCGCGGCGAACAGCAGCGTGTCGCGGTCGGAGTCGATCCGGGTGTTCCGGGTGCTGCCCGAGCCGTTCGAGGTGAGCAACGGTCTGCTGACGCCGTCGATGAAGCTGCGCCGGGACGAGATCGTGCGGCGCTACGCGCTGGAGATCGACGCGATGTACCAGTCGCGTTCCCGGCGCAGAGCGGGCACCGAGGAGCCGTCGTCGATCTGGGACGACCCGGACAACGTGTTCCGCTGACGGGGTCTCTGCATGCGCCGAGGGGCGCCCACCCGCTCGATCCGGGTGGGCGCCCTTCGGGCTTGTCGGCGTGTTCGGATCACCGGGGGTCGCCCTGTGCGGCTCGCCCGGTGGCGTGTGCCGCACCGGGTTCCCGTCAACGCCCGTCACATGCCTGGGAATTCGCGGGAGCCGGCGGGCGGCGCGCACGGGTGTGACGTGTCCGTCACCGTTCTCCCGCGGGGTACCGGCGCGTAGGCTGCGCCAGCACGGGAACTCACGGAGCTAGGAGACAGACGGGGAAGGGACGAAAGGACGATCGCCCCGTGCCGTACCGCGGGGCCGGGAAGGCGAGATGGCACCCGAGCCGCATGAGGACAGGACACTGGCTGCCGAAGAGATCACGAGCCGCGTCGCCAGCTTCCCCGGGGAACTGCACGACGTGACCGACGCACGGCTGGTCGCGGAGGAGTTTCTCTTCGATCTTGCCCGCGTGTCGGCGCCGGCCGCACCGGAGCACTGGGACGACATACTGCTGGTGGTGACCGAGCTGGCCGCCAACGCGGTGCAGTACGCGCCGGGTCCGTTCGAGTTGCGGCTGCGGAGAACGTTCGACGGGGTGCATGTGGTGATGCACGACACCAGCACGGTCGAGCCGGCACCCCGGCCCTTCCATCCGAGCCGTGGCGGAGGCGGTATCGGCTGGCATCTGATCCACACCCTCGGCGACCAGGTCAGTGTCGTCCGCAACGACACCGGCAAGGACATCCACGTGTTCCTGCCCTGGTGAGGGCCGATGCTAGCCGTCGGCCGGTGCGGGTGCGTCGCGCATGGGGAGCAGTACGGCGATGGTCTTGCCGCCCGCGGGGCGCCTGCGGGCGTCGATCCGGCTCGTCAGCCTGGTCACCAGGGGCCAGCCGTAGCCGTTGCCCTGGTGCATGGGCGGCAGGTCGGCGCCGCCCAGGGCTGCCTGAGGGATGACGTCGCTGTGGTCGTGCACGGCGATCCGTACCCCGTCGGCGGTGGTCATCACGTCGAACCCGGCCAGCCCGCCACCGTGCCGGATGGCGTTGGTGACCAGCTCGGAGACGACGAGCGAGAGGTCGATCATGTCCCCGGGGTGCGGGGTGCGCCCCTGGGAGGTGCGGTGCGCGCGCACGGTCGTCTCGGCGTGCGCCCGGGAGGCCGCCGCGGTGGTCACCCCGGCGCCCGGGACCCACGCCGCGCGCGGTCCGCCGCCGGCCCCCGGCAGAGCCGTTCCGTCGGTCAGATGCATGTCATCGGTGTCCCTGGATCTCCTCGGCGCGGCACCGCTGCGGCCCTCCCTCACCCGGTCTCGGTCCCGTGCGGCGGCAGGCCCTGGTAGTAGGCGCCGACCTGGGTGAGATACGCGGCGTCCCGGGTCTCGCTGTCGGTCTGGAAGCGGGGTGCCGCCTTCACCTCCGCTCTGGTGCAGGCCAGCGTCACCTTCCGTTCCCCGGTGTCGATGCCGGTGACGGCGCCCACCGGTACCAGCAGGCTCCGGCCGAACACCCAGACGCCGGTGTCGACGACGAGATGGCACAGGCCGTGCGGGTCCGCCTGCCGGTCCACATGGCCGATGGTGCCGTCGTCGGCGACGACGGTGTATCCCGTGAGGTCCTGCCGCAGTGCGGGACCCAGTTCCGGCGCGTACGACCAGATGCTGTCGATGGGCACGCTGCTCCTTGCCTCCCCGATGAGTGAGGGGAACGACGGAGCCGGCGGGAACTGTGGGCGGCCCGTCCGGCTCCACCTCAGCAGTTACCCGCGCGCGGCGGGCGCATTCGGCCGGCTTCGGCGGACCGGCGCGCGGACCGAAAGAGTTGCGCCGATCGGCATCCGCCGCGGCCGGTCCGGCGGACGTGAAGGCATGACAGGAGGAATAGGGGGTACGCGCGGCTGCGCGGTGACCCGGCCGAATTCGATCACCCCCGTGCCCTGGCCGTCAGTATTCGTTGGAGGTACTCGTGCCCATTGCCCAGAACCCGCTGTCCGTCGAGGTGACGCTGCCACGGGACGACACCGCCCTGCTGACGGTGCAGGGATACCTGGACATCGACACCGCGACCGAGTTCCAGCACCACCTGGCGAACCAGCTGCACCACGGCCGCCGGCATTTCCTGCTCGACCTGTCGGCGGTGCCCTTCATGGACTCGTCCGGGATGAACATCATCCTGCGCGTCTACCAGGAGGTCCGTGAGCTGCCGGGGAGCGTCCACATCATCTCCCCCACCCCCGCGGTGCGGCGGATATTGGACCTCACCGGTGTGAGCATCACCGTCCCGGTGTCGGAGAGCGTCGAGGAGGCGCTGGAGCGGGTCGACCGGCCCCAGGAGCCCGCGACGGAAGGCGAGGACTGAGCACACGGGGCGACAACCGCAATCTGCCGGACCCGGGCCGGTGAGCGCTGCGCGGCCAAGGCCGCCCGCCGCCGGCGCCGTACTGTCCGCGCACGCCCGCCCGGGCCCGCCCGGCTTCCGTCCGGGTGCGCGGGCGGGGCCGGTGTCCCGTCGCCAGTGGGCACCGGGCAAGATCACGTCGTCGTCCCGTCACCCGGAACGGGTCCGGCGCGACGCAGCAACCATGAGGAGACAACAGGTGCCGGAGCACGAAGCCGACGGTTCGCCGCACACAGCCACGCCCGAGGTGGCGGACTTCCTGCGCCGCCGCAGGGAGCAGATCGCCCAGCGCTGGGCGGACGAGCCGCTGTTCCGGACGGTGTTCACCGTCTCGCGGGACGAGGCGGTGGAAGCGGGCAAGGCGGTCGTCGACGCGCTGGCCGAGGTCGCCGACGCGGGTCGGGTCGAGGACCCGGACGCGGCCGGTTTCAGCGGGGTGCGGGAACAGCTGGCCCGGATGGGCACCGCCCGCTCCCGCGCGGGGCTGTCCGTCACCCAGGTCTCCAGCGAGCTGTCCGCGCTGTGGCCGCCGGTGGAGAACCTGCTGCTGGCCGACCTGGTCCAGGCGCCGCCCGAGCAGGTGCGGACCTGCTCGATCACCCTCAGCAGGCTGCTGGGCACGCTGCGCCTGGTGGCCATGCAGACCGCGCTGAGCGAGGGCCAGGCCCTCATCGACCGTCAGCGGATGCAGTTGCTCGAGGTCGCCACGCCGGTGATCAAGCTGTGGGACGGCATCGTGGCGGTCCCGCTGATCGGCACCCTCGACAGCGCCCGCAGCCAGGTGGTGATGGAGACCCTGCTGAACTCCGTGGTCGAGCAGCACGCCCGGTTCGCGATCCTCGACATCACCGGCGTGCCGACCGTGGACTCGCTGGTGGCCCAGCATCTGATGAAGACGGTGGCGGCGGCCCGGCTGATGGGCGCGGAGTGCGTGGTCTCCGGCATCCGTCCGGCGATCGCCCAGACCATCGTGCATCTGGGTCTTGACCTCGGTTCGGTGCTCACCCGGGCCAGCCTCGCCGACGCACTCGCCTACTGTCTGCACCAGCTCGGCACCGACATCGTCGATGCGACGCCGGGCGGTGCGAACCCGCGGTGAACGAATCCTTCCCCCGCCAAGTGGCGGGACATGTCCCGGTCCTGAGGCTCGGCGACGTCCTGCTGGTCACCCTCCAGGGCGATCTGTACGACAGTGCGGCGCAGCAGCTGCAGCAGGACCTCTCCGAGACCATCGCCCGCAGCAGGGTCACCGGGGTGGTCATCGACATCTCCGGCGTGGAGGTCGTCGACTCCTTCCTCGGGCGGGTGCTGGCCGAGATCGCGGCGCAGGCCGAACTGCTGGCCGCGCGGACCGTGGTGGCCGGGATGCGCCCGGCGGTCGCCATCACGCTGGTGGAGCTCGGTCTGACCCTGCCGGGGCTGCGGACCGCGCTCACCACGGAGGACGCGCTGGAGCTGCTCGACCGGCCGATCGTCACTCCCCGCTCCGGCGGCCGGCGCCAGGAGAGTCCGTGATGCACACTGCGGCGGGCGTCGAGGCCTGCTTGCCCATCCGGTCCGACATGGATCTGGTGTGGGTGCGCCAGCATGTGCGGCAGGCGGCCGCCCTGATCGGCTTCGGTCTGGTCGACCAGACCAAGCTGGTCACCGCGGCCAGCGAGCTGGCGCGCAACACCCTGGTGCACGGCGGGGGCGGTCAGATGGAGGCGGCCCGGGTGTCGGACCGCGGCACCGAGGGGCTGCGACTGGTGTTCAGCGACACCGGCCCCGGCATCGCCGATCTGGACCGCGCGCTCAGCGACGGGTACACCTCGGGCGACGGACTGGGCATGGGTCTGGGCGGGGCGCGGCGGCTGGTGCACGACTTCGAGGTCGTCAGCAGCCCGGGGTCGGGCACCACGGTGCGGGTGACCTCGTGGGTGACGCGTCCGCCGCGGCCGCGTGAGGAGTCCTGATGCCGCGGGTGAGGTACGTACCCGTCCAGGACTCCACACGGGTCCGGGACGTGCGGGTCGCCGCGGAGGCCGCGGCGGCCGGGGCCGGCCTGGACGAGCGGCGGACCGCGGCCGTGTCGCTGGTGGCGACCGAGCTGGCCACCAATCTGGTCAAGCACGCGCACGGCGGCCAGGTGGTCATCGAGGTCGTCGACGCCGCCGTCCCCCGGGAGCCCGCCGCGCGGTCGGTGCAGATCACCGCGATCGACCACGGGCCGGGGATGGCCGATGTGGCGGGGGCGATGCGGGACGGCTTCAGCACCACCGGGTCGCTCGGCGCCGGCCTCGGCACCTGCCGGCGGCTGAGCGACGACTTCGGGCTGCACAGCGTCCGGGGGCGGGGCACGGTGGCGGTGGCCCGCATCGCCGGCGCCGCGCCCGCCGCCGGCGTCTCGCCGGGGCCGGGCGTGCGGGCGGGAGGGGTGAACATCCCGTTCGCGGCGGCCGAGGAGTCGGGCGACGACTGGGCGTGGGTGCGGTCCGGGGACCTGTACACGCTGATGCTGGCCGACGGGCTCGGGCACGGCGCCGCGGCCTGCCTGGCCTCGGCCGCGGCGGTCAGCA
>NZ_BAAAIZ010000129.1:0-23042 GCF_039526425.1 Streptomyces thermospinosisporus | reverse complement strand
CGGCGCCCGGCGGGTGCGCGGCGGGCCGGGCCGTCGGCGCGGGGGATCGTCCGGCGGGCCGGGTCACCCGGCGGTGGGCGCACCGATCACGGAGAGGGTGCCGTCGAGGTACGCGGTGCGGCAGGCGCGGCGCTGGATCTTGCCGCTGGAGGTCTTGGGTATGGTGCCCGGCTGGACCAGCACCACGTCGCGGACGGCGACGCCGTGGGAGTCGCCGAGGGCGCCGCGGATCACCTCGGTGATCTTCTCGGCGTCGCCGGCGGCGTCCGGGGCGGCCTCGGCGACGAGGACGACCTGTTCGCCGCCCGTGCCCCCGGTGCCGGTGTCGACGCCGAACGCGGCGGTGCAGCCGGGGCGCAGCGCCGGGTGCGCCATCTCGGCGGTGAGTTCGAGGTCCTGCGGGTAGTGGTTGCGGCCGTCGATGACGATGAGGTCCTTCAGCCGTCCGGTGACGAACAGTTCGCCGTCGCGCAGGAAGCCGAGGTCGCCGGTGCGCAGGAAGCGTCCCTCGCGGCCGGTGACTTCGGCGCGGAAGGTCTCGCGGGTGGCGAGGGCGTTGCGCCAGTAGCCCTTGGCGACGCTGGCGCCCGCGACGCGGATCTCGCCGACCTGCCCCTCGGGGAGTTCCTCGTGGGTCTCCGGGTCGGCGATCACCACGGTCAGTCCGGGGCCGGGCCGTCCGGTGCCGACCGCCGCCGCGTCGGCCTCGCCGGCGTGCGGGCCCTCCTCGGCGGACAGGAGGGTGGGCGGGGCGCCGGTCGAGCCGCCGGTGACCATCAGGGTGGCCTCGGCCAGCCCGTAGCAGGGGCAGAGGGCCTCGCGGCGGAAGCCGGCCGGGGCGAAGGTGTCGGCGAAGCGGCGCAGGGTGGCGGCGCGTACCGGTTCGGCGCCGTTGAAGGCGACCTTCCAGCTGCTCAGGTCGAGCCGGTCGACGTAGTCGGGGTCGGCGTGCTTGAGGGCCAGTTCGTAGGCGAAGTTGGGGCCGCCGCTGGTGTGGGGGCGGTAGCGGCTGACGGCGTCGAGCCAGCGCTGGGGCCGCTGGAGGAAGTGCAGCGGGGAGAACAGGGTGGCGGTCCCGCCGGTGTGGATGGTGTTGAGGACGGGTCCGATCAGGCCCATGTCGTGGTAGACGGGCAGCCAGCTGACGAACAGTTCGTTGCCGTGGGCGGCGAGGGCGTCCGGGGTGTGACCCATCCGTTCGGTGATGATCCGCTGGTTGTCCAGCAGATTGCCGTGGGTGACCATCACGCCGCGCGGGGCGGAGGTGGAGCCGGAGGTGTACTGGAGGAAGGCGACGGAGCCGGGATCGAGTGCGGGTGCCTCCCAGCCGGTGCCTGCTTCGTCGGGGATGTCCTCGGTGGCGACGCGGGTGACGTCGGCCAGTTCCGGCAGATGGGGCGTCATGCCGTCGAGCGCGCCGATCACTTGGCGTCCGCCGAGGATGATGCGGGCGTCGGCGTCGGCCATCAGGCGCTTGGTCCGGGTCAGGGCGCGGTGGTTGTCGGCGCGGCCCTGCGGGGGCACGGCGGGCACGGCGACGACCCCGGCGGCGAGACAGCCGAGGTAGCCGGATATGAACTCCAGTCCGGGCGGGTACATCAGCATGGCGCGGGCGCCGGTGAGGTTCCGGTCCCGCAGCCATGCGGCGACGGCGCGGGTGCGGGCGGCCAGACGCCCGTAGGTGACGGTGTGGATCCCGGCGTTCTCGCCGGCGCAGTCGCCGGTGGCGAGAAAGCGGTAGGCGGTCCGGTCGGGGTGCTCGGAGGCGTGCGCGAAAAGTAGGTCGACCAGGGAACGGGCCATGGGAGGAGACTCACCTGTTCTTGCGTCAGTGCGAGGAACCGGAGTGTGAGGGCCGCGCCTCGGGTACGCGCGGGACTGCGGCCGGCCTGGCCTCCTTGCCAGACCGCTGCCGCTGGAAACGCGGGGAGCGCTGATGCGGTCAACACCGGCTCCCCGAACCCCCGTTCAGCTTGCTACCGGCGAGTAGCACGATAGCAAGTCCGTCCGCCCCGCAAGGCGGGCGGGTGTGAACTCCGCGTAACCACCTGTGTGGAACGCGTATGCGACCGTAGCAGACCCGTTCGGCGTGTTTCGACGGACACGGCAAAGGCCCGGCCATCGTCTCAGTGACGACGGGCCGGGCCTCACGATCGGTGCGCGGGAGCGCGACCGGTCCCCCGTTCCGGTCGTGCCCCCGCGGCTGGAAAGAAGCTATGCGCACGCCGGTGGGTCTGTGTACCGCACCAGTGCCCGCCTGCGGCCCCCTCGGGACTCACCGGTGCACAACCGCGCCCGAAACATACCGGTAGGAGCCCCTCCGCATCGCGGCCCGGGCGACCTCTCGAAAGGCTGTTCACGCAGGTGAGGAGGTTTGCGCCGGACCGGCGAACACCGGCTGCGGCAGGTCCCCCGCGGCGAGCAGGGCCAGGACCACCTCGTAGAGATCGGTGCCGGCGGCCAGCAGCTGGCGTTCCAGGATCGGCTCGGCGCTGCGCACATGCTCGCGGACGGTCTGGGCGTGCACGCCCAGGCTCTGCGCGGCGCGTCCGGCGTTGCCGCCGGAGGCGACCCAGGCGCCGAGGGTGCGGCGCAGATTGCGGGAGTCGTCCTCGAGGGGGCCGAGCAGCTGCTGCGCCCAGGCGCGCACCGCCTCGCCGGAGAGCAGGTCGGCGAGGCGGGGCGGGTCCGCGCCGGGGTCGGCGACGGCCTGGCCGTCCTGGAGGTTGATCTGGGTGTGCAGCGCGAGATGGGCGACGGCGCGTGCGGTGACGTCGTCGAAGTCGGCGCCCAGCATGGTCTCGACGCGCTCCATGCGGGCGCGCACGGTGTTGCGGCTGACGCCGAGGATCTTGGCGGTGCTGACGGCCGTGAACTCCAGGCCGAGGCGGGTGGTGGCGAGGAGTTCGGCGCGGGTGTGGTGCGGCAGGACGTCGAGCGGGCGCAGCAGGCGGGCGGTCCAGCCGCGCAGCGCCTCGGGGTCCATCAGCCGCTCGGGGTGGATGCGCTCGGCGTAGACAGCCGCCTTGTCCGGTCTGAAGCGGGCCACGGCGAGGGCGCTGACGGCCTGCCCGTAGGCGGTGGCGGTGCGGGCGAGGCTCTGCCGGGCACTGCCGCCGAGGTAGGTGTCGTCGTGCCGTACGACCAGCGACCGCAGGTCGCTCGCGGTGGCCTCCCGGGGGCTGAGGACGATGACATGGCCGTCCATGGCGGGGCAGCGCACCACCAGCGCCTCCCCGGCCGTGGCGTCCAGAGCCTCCTCGGCGAGCCGGTCGCGGCGGGCCGGTGTCGATTCGACGACATAGACACACGCCGTGTCGGCGTCCAGCAGTCCGGGCCACAGTCCGGCGGCGACCCGGCGGGCGGCGACGATGTCCTCCACCATCAGCAACTGCATGATCGCCAGGCGCAGATCGGCGGTGGCGCGGCGCAGCAGCTGCCCGGCGGTGGCGGTCTCGCGCGCGGCGAGCAGCAGCTCCAGCACCTGGGCGGTGTGCGTGACGACATCGGCGGCGCGCCGGTCGAACGGGGTCCGGCGGGAGACCGCGAGCACCAGCGCCCGCGACGGGTGCTCGACCCGCACCAGGCGCAGATGGCGGCCCTCGCCCTCCCAGGCGGCGGAGGCGATCCGGCCGGAGGTGAGGTCGGCGACGAGATCCTCGTCCAGCGGCAGCCGCCGGCCGGCGAGGAGGTTTCCCTCGGCGTCCTGAAGGGCGACCGCGGCGTGCACGGTCGCGGCGAGCCAGTCGGCGATCCGGCGGACGTCACGGGCGGAGGGGCGCAGATGCTCCAGCAGCTCCCGCGCCCATGCCGGGGCCTGGCCGGCCGCCGGCTGCTCGCCCCGGATCTCGCCCCGGATTGCGTCCCTGCGGCCTGTCACCTCGGCCTTCCCCTCGTTCGCGCCGTACCGGTCCCGGTCGGGCACGTTACCTCACCCGCACGTCCGCCTCATCCCTTCTGTCCGGCTCGTCCCGTCCGGCACGTCCCCCGAGGCGCACCGGCATCGCGAGTCCGGCCCGGTCTCCGCGGCCGTACCGGCACCTGCGTCATAAGCTCGGTGAATGGCGAAGTACTTCGACGTGCACCCCGACAACCCGCAGCCGCGCACCATCTCCCAGGTCGCCCGGAGCATCCGCGACGACGACGCCCTGATCGCGTACCCCACGGACTCCTGCTACGCGCTGGGCTGCCGTCTCGGCAGCCGCGACGGCATCGACCGCATCCGCACCATCCGCAAGCTGGACGACCGTCACCACTTCACGCTGGTCTGCCGGGACTTCGCCCAGCTCGGCCAGTTCGTACGGATCGACAACGACGTCTTCCGCGCGGTGAAGGCGTCGACCCCGGGCAGCTACACCTTCATCCTGCCCGCGACGCGGGAGGTGCCGCGCATGCTGCAGCACCCCAAGAAGAAGACAGTGGGCGTGCGTATCCCCGACCATGTGGTGACCCAGGCGCTGCTGGAGGAGCTGGGCGAGCCGCTGCTGTCCAGCACCCTGCTGCTGCCCGGCGAGGACGAGCCGATGACCCAGGGGTGGGAGATCAAGGACCGCCTCGACCACGTGGTGGACGCGGTGCTCGACTCCGGGGACTGCGGCACCGAGCCGACCACGGTCATCGACTTCTCCGGCGGCGAGGCGGAGATCGTGCGGCGCGGCGCGGGCGACGTCTCCCGGTTCGAGTAGCCGCCCGCGAGGCAGTGCGAGCAGCCGTCATCGGCTGGGCAGTTGAAGCGCGGACCACCCCTGCGCCCCTGCCGGGCACCGTTGTTACGGTGCCCCGATGTCCAACTCCTCACGCGACACGGCCGAGGGCGCAGGCTGGGGCTCCGCGGAACGCGGCACCTACCGGCGGCTGATGCCCGGCGGCACCGAGAAGGTCTTCTGGCTGGACCCGCGCATGCTGTGGGCCGCCCGCAACGGCGTGCTTGCCTCCTGGCTCGGGGACCCCACCGGCCGTATCCGCAGCCGCTGGACGGCCCGGCGGGCGGCGGCCGGCGCACCGGCCGACAAGGTGATCCGGCGTGACGACCCGGACCGCTTCTCCTTCCTGGTCATCGGCGACACCGGTGAGGGCGGCGAGCCCCAGTACGCGGTGGTGCCGGGCCTGTTGAACGCCGGCCGGGACACCCGCTTCGCCGTGCTGGCCAGCGATGTGATCTACCCGGTGGGCAGCGCCGACGACTATGCCGACAAGTTCTTCCGCCCGTACGCCGGTTACCGGGCGCCCATCTACGCGATACCCGGCAACCACGACTGGTACGAGGACCTCGCCGGTTTCATGCGGGTGTTCTGCGGCGAGCGGGCGCCCCTGCCGCCCGAGGAGCGTCCCCGCCCCCTCACCCGCGCCTGGCTGCGCTCCCTGCTGTGGCACCGGCCCCGCCCGGGCGACGGCGAGCGGCTCGCCGAGGCCCGCGCCCTGCGCTCCGCGCCCGAGCAGCAGGCCGTGCAGCCGGGCCCGTACTGGGCGATCGACGCGGGGCCGATACGGATCGTCGGCATCGACACCGGGCTGCTGGGGACCGTCGACGCCGAGCAGGGCGCCTGGCTGCGCGAGGTCTCCCGCGGCCCCCGCCCGAAGATCCTCGTCACCGGCTCGCCGCTGTACGTGGACGGCGCGCACCACCCCTGCCCGATCGACGGCGGCGGCACGGTGGACGAGATCGTCCGCGACCCGGACCACCACTACGTGGCGGCGATCGGCGGGGACATCCACAACTACCAGCGCTACCCGGTGCGGCTGCCGGACGGGCGCACCCTGCAGTACGTGGTGGCGGGCGGCGGCGGTGCCTTCACCCACGCCACCCACACCATCCCCCGGGTCGACGTCGCGGGCGTGACCGAGCGGGACTTCCGCTGCTATCCGCTGCGCGGCGACTCCGTCGCCTTCTACAGCGCCCTGTACGGCCGCCGGCTGCGGCTGCGGCGGCTGTTCACGCTCACCGAGGCGGAGGCGTCCGCGGTGATCGCCGAGCGGCTCGGCATCGGGCCGACCCGGCCCACCGACCCGCCCGGGCGAGTCACCCGGCGGGTCCGGCTGGTCGCCGCCCTGCTCGGCACCGGCCGCCGGCCGGACCGGGCCAAGCGGTTCCGGCTGCCCGTGCGCAACATCTACACCCAGGTGTTCTCGCCGGGCTCGGCCACCTACAGCCCGCCGTTCTTCAAGAGCTTCCTGCGCCTGGACGTCGAGCCGGAGCGGATCCGGCTGCGCTGCCTGGCGGCCACCGGCAACCGGTCTCAGGAGACCGACCCGCCCGTCGAGGACGAGGTGATCATTTCGCTGACCCGGTGACCCGCTGGCCCAGTGATCCGGTGACCCGGTGACCCGGTGACCGGAGGTCACCAGCGGCCGGGAGCCGTGCCCGTGATCGGTATGGACGGGCGTCCGTCGACGCCGACCGGGACGTCACCGGCGATCATCACCCGGTGCATGATCCGCGGATGGTCCAGGTGAGCGGTGTCGCCGGGGGCGAGATGGATGGTGGCCCGGTTGTCCCAGAACGCCACGCTGCCCGGCTCCCAGCGGAACCGCACGGTGTACTCGGGCCGGGTCGCCTGCTCAAGCAGCATCTCCAGCACGGCGGCGCTCTCCGGGCGGGACAGGCCCGTGATCTGCTCGACGTAGTAGCCGTTGACGAACAGGATCCGCTCCCCCGTCTCCGGGTGGACCCGCACCAGCGGGTGCTCGGAGGCGACCTGATGGTCCAGCAGGTGGCGGACGTAGGCGTCGCCGCCGGGCCGCGGCTGGTAGCCGACGCCCAGCCGGTGCTCGGCGCGCAGCCCGTCCACGAACGCCCGGACCGGGGCGGACAGTCCGGCGTAGGCGGCGGCCAGGTTCGACCAGGTGGTGTCGCCGCCGTAGGGCGGCACGGTCTCGGCGCGCAGGATGGTCGCAGCGGGCGGGTCGATGCGGGCGCCGTGGTCGCAGTGCCAGCCGCGCAGCAGGGTGTGCCGGCGGCGCCGCAGCCACTCGTCGTGCGCCATGCCGAACCGGGTGCCGAGCTCCAGCCGGTCGGCGGTGGTCTCGATCTCCGGGACGTCCGGCGGGGAGGCCTTGCCGCGCCGCGGCAGCACGACCGGTTCGCCGAATCTGCGCGCCAGCGCCACCTGCCCGGCGTGGTCCAGACGCTGCCCGCGGAAGAACACCACCTTCCACCGCAGCAGCGCCGCCCGGATCGCGGCGACCACCGAGCCGTCGAGGTCACCGGCGAGGTCCACCCCGGTGACCTCGGCCCCGATGTGCCCGGCCATGGGCCGCACGTCCAGCTCCGCGGCGGCAGGTTCCGTCCCGGCCGGCTCCGCCCCGCTCGCCGGCCCGCCGACGGCCGCTGCGCCACCCCGGTCGCTCGTCATCCGTCCTCGCCTCCGTCCCACGGCCCCTGCGGGCCGGCTCCTGGAAGATCGTGACAGCCGGGCGGCGGCTTGGCGACAGGGCATGGCCGCGCCCGGCAGGACCTCTCCGGTTGATCACGGCCGGGCGGGTCACCGAGGCTGGAGCCACGACATCGCCAACGGGAGGTCCTTTCGTGAGCAGCGTCCCGACCCACACGCTCAACGACGGCACCACGATCCCCGCCCTGGGCCTGGGCACCTGGCCCCTGGACGACGACGAGGCGGAACGCGCGGTGACCAGCGCCCTGGAGCTGGGATACCGC
Organism: Streptomyces thermospinosisporus; assembly: GCF_039526425.1. Taxonomy (NCBI): domain Bacteria; kingdom Bacillati; phylum Actinomycetota; class Actinomycetes; order Kitasatosporales; family Streptomycetaceae; genus Streptomyces; species Streptomyces thermospinosisporus. The sequence continues at coordinate 15,388 of NZ_BAAAIZ010000129.1, read as the reverse complement.
CTGGTCGACACGGCGGCGAACTACCGCAACGAGACCGGGGTGGGCCGCGCCGTCGCCCGCGCCGGCGTGCCGCGCGAGGAGATCGTCGTCACCACGAAACTGCCGGGCCGCCACCACGGCTACGAGCAGACCCTCGCCTCCTTCGAGGAGTCCCGCAGGCGGCTCGGCCTGGACTACGTCGACCTGTACCTGATCCACTGGCCGCTGCCCCGCGTCGGCAAGTACGTCGACTCCTGGAAGGCCATGATCAAGCTCCGGGAGGACGGTCTGATCCGGTCCATCGGCGTCTCCAACTTCACCCCCGCCCACATCGAGCGGCTGGAGAAGGAGACCGGGGTGCTGCCCTCGGTGAACCAGATCGAGCTCCACCCCTACTTCCCGCAGGAGGAGCTGCGCGCCTACCACCGGGAGAAGGGCATCCTCACCGAGAGCTGGAGCCCGCTCGGCCAGGGGTCGACGCTGCTGGACGATCCGGCCGTGGCCGCCGTGGCCGAGGCGCACGGGGTGACGCCCGCCCAGGCGGTGCTGCGCTGGCACATCCAGCTGGGGGCGCTGCCCATCCCGAAGTCGGCGGACCCGGACCGGCAGCGCGCCAACCTCGACGTCTTCGGTTTCGAGCTGGACGAGGCGCAGATACGGACCCTCTCCGACCACGCCCACCGGCGCCTGGGCGGTGACCCCGAGGTGCACGAGGAGTTCTGACGGGGTACCCGGCCCGGCACCGGCGGCACCAGAGCACGACTGGGAGGAAGGGAGCCGGACGTGGGCGCACGGCAGCGGCGGGACGAGCGGGACGGGCCGGACCGGCTGCGGGACTACCGCGGCAAGCGGGACTTCACCCGCACCGCGGAGCCCCGCGGCAGGGCCGCCGCCCCGGGCCCGGAGCCCCGCTTCGTGGTGCAGATCCACGACGCGCGCCGGATGCACTTCGACTTCCGCCTCCAGGTGGGCGACGTGCTCCGGTCCTGGGCCGTGCCCAAGGGGCCGCCCGCCGACCCGAAGGACAAGCGGCTCGCCGTGCCCACCGAGGACCACCCGCTGGAGTACGAGGAGTTCGAGGGGGTCGTCCCGCACGGCGAGTACGGCGGCGGCACGGTGATCGTCTGGGACCGCGGCACCTACGAGCCGCTCAGCCGCGACCGGCGGGGCCGGCCGGTCGGCTTCGCCGAGTCGCTGGAGCGCGGGCACGCCCGGTTCCGGCTGAAGGGGTCGAAGCTGCGCGGCGAGTACGCGCTGACCCGGTTCCGCGGCGAAGGGGACGGCAGCGGCGAGGAGGCGTGGCTGCTGGTGCGGACCGCCTCCGGGCAGTCCCGGGGCCGCCCGGCACCCGATCCCCGGCGCGCCCGTTCGGTGCGCTCCGGCCGCACCCTGGCCCAGGTCGCCGCCGACGAGGGGGCCTGACCGCCACCGGCGCAGGTGCCTTCTCTACAGGGCGGACAGCGGCTGCTCCGCCCAGATGACCTTGCCCGTGTTGGTCTGCCGGCTGCCCCAGCGCTGGGTGAGCTGAGCCACCAGCAGCAGGCCCCGGCCGCCCTCGTCGAAGGCGTGGGCGCGGCGCATGTGCGGGGAGGTGGCGCTGCCGTCGGAGACCTCGCAGATCAGGGTGCGGTCGCGGATGAGGCGCAGCTGCACCGGCGGGGTGCCGTAGCGGATGGCGTTGGTGACGAGTTCGCTGACGACCAGCTCGGTGATGAAGGCGATGTCCGCAAGACCCCATTCGGTCAGCCGTTCGGCGGCCCACTGCCGGGCGGCGCCCACCTCCACCGGGTCGTGCGGCACGTCCCTGGTGGCGACCTGCCCCGAGCCGAGCGCCCTGGTGCGGGCGAGCAGCAGGGCCACGTCGTCGCCGGGCTCCTCCGGCAGGACGGCCTTGAGCACGTTGTCGCACAGGGCGTCCAGCGAGGCGGCGGGCACGGTCAGGGCGCGGCACAGCTCGCCGGTGGTGTGGTCGACGTCGCGGTCGCGGCCCTCGACCAGCCCGTCGGTGTAGAGGGCGACGACGGAGCCCTCGGGCAGCTGGAGCTCCGTCGCCTCGAACGGCAGCCCGCCGACGCCCAGCGGAGGTCCCGCGCTGAGCTCGATCAGGTCGCAGGTCCCGTCCGGCAGGACGACGGCGGGCGGGGGATGTCCGGCGGCGGCCGCGGACAGCCGGCGCGAGACGGGGTCGTAGACCGCGTACAGGCAGGTGGCGCCGACCTCGGCGACCTCCTCGTCGTCGCCGGAGGCCAGGTGGATGACCAGGTCGTCCAGGTGGGTGAGCAGTTCGTCCGGCGGCAGGTCCACGTCGGCGAGGGTGCGCACGGCCGTGCACAGCCGTCCCATGGTGGCCGTCGAGGGGATGCCGTGGCCGACGACGTCCCCGACGACCAGGGCGACCCGGCTGCCGGACAGCGGGATGACGTCGAACCAGTCGCCGCCGATGCCGGCCGCGGAGCCGGAGGGCAGATAGCGGTGGGCTACCTCGACGGCCGCCTGCCCGGGCAGACCCTTGGGCAGCAGGCTGTGCTGGAGCGCCAGCGCGGTGCTGCGCTCGCGGGCGAAGCGCCGGGCGTTGTCCACGCAGACGGCCACCCTGCTGGCCAGCTCCTCGACGAGCGCCCCGTCCTCGGGGGCGTAGGGATCGGGGAACAGGTTGCGGACGGCGACGGCGACGCCGAGGGTCGTGCCGCGGGCGCGCAGCGGCACCGCCAGCAGGGAGTGGATGGGCGCCCGGCGCGCGTTGTCCGGCGGGGCGGGTGCTCCGCGCGAGCCCAGCCAGCGGTCGAACGCCCGCTGCCCCGCAAGGCCCAGGACCGGCCTGCCCTCGCGCAGCGCCCGCGCGGGCGGCGAGTACGGCGGGTACACGTCGGCGCCGCCCAGGCGGACGGCGCTGGCCGGGGATCCCTGGGTGGCGGAGCCGTGCGCCACCCGGCGCAATTCGACGTCGGCCTCCGTGAGGACCGGGGGTTCGTGGGTGCCGAGGACCCAGTCGAGCAGGTCGACGGCGGCGAAGTCGGCGAAGGCCGGCACCAGCAGCTGGACGAGCTCCTCGGCGGTGCGGACCACGTCCAGGGTGGTGCCGATGCTGGTGGCGGCCTCGTTGAGCAGCGCCAGCCGCTGCCGTCCGCGGTGCTGCTCGGTGCTGTCGAACGCGGCGAGGGCGGTGCCGATCAGCTCCCCGGAGGGGTCGCGGACCGGCCACATCTCCACGTTCCAGGCGTGGAACCGCTTGCCGGAGGGCGCCCGCCCGAGGGTCTCGTAGTGCACGGGCTCGCCGGTCTCGGCGACCCGCCGCAAATGCCACTGGAGCCCCTGCTGATGGCCGGAGGCTTCCCCCGTGTCGCGGTAGGGCCGGCCGATCATCTCCTCCTCGGTCGCCCCCACGACCCGGCACGAGACGTCGTTGAGCCGCAGATACCGCTGCTCGGTGTCGAAGACGGTCATCGCCATGGACGCCTGCTGGAAGGCCCGCCCGGCCAGGGAGGTCTCGGCCGCGCCGGGCGGCTCGGCGTGCAGGATGTACCCGGCGGGGTCGCCGTCCGGGCCGCTCAGCGGGGTGACCGTCGCCCGGACCCGCACGGGGTGGCCGTCGCGGTGGCGCAGCACGACGCTGCCCGACGGCACGGGCGGGGTTCCGGCGGGTGCCTCCTCGGCGAGCAGCTCCCTCACGGCCCGCCCCACGGCTTCCCCGGCCGGATGTCCGGTCAGCCGGCGGGCACCCTCGCTCCACCCCGTCACGATGCCGCGGGCATCGACGACCACCGCAGCGGAGGCCTCGTCCATTGGTCCAGGATCAGCCCATCCTGTTCCCTTATCAACCGCGGCTCGCGGCCCGCCTCAGGAGCGGTGGTCGCGCAGTGCGGCGAGCGCCCGGTCGGCGTGGACGTTCATCCGCAGCTCGCTGCGGACGACCTCGAGGACGGTGCGGTCCCGGCCGATGACGAAGGTGGCCCGCTTGGTGGGCGCCAGGGCGATCCCCCGTCTGACCCCGAACCGCTCCCGGACCGTGCCGTCGGTGTCGGAGAGCAGGGGCATGCCGAGGCCGTGCCGCCCGGCGAACTCGGCCTGCCGTTCGACTTCGTCCCCGCTGATGCCGACGGGCCGTGCCCCGACGGCGGCGAACTCGGCGGCCAGGTCCCTGAAGTGGCAGGCCTGCGCGGTGCAGCCGGGACTGAGCGCGGCCGGGTAGAAGAACAGCACGACCGGCCCCTCGGCGAGCAGGTCCGACAGCCGGCGGACGGTGCCCGTCTCGTCCGGCAGGGCGAAGTCCTCGACGACGTCGCCCTTGCCCGGTGCGGCGCTCATGACCGGCCCTCCGCGTTCCTGATGTTCCTGGCGTTCCCGGCGTTCCTGGCCACGCCGCGCGCCCACAGCACCAGCGGCAGCTGCAGCGGCAGCCGCCCGAGGGCGGCGGCCCGGTAGGGGGCGGGGCGGTGCCGCCAGTCGACGGCCATCTTCACATTGGCGGGGAACACGCCCACGAAGAAGGCCGCGGCGGCGAGGGCGGCGGCCCTGCGGGTGCGGGGCAGCGCCACTCCCGCGGCCAGCGCCAGCTCCGCGGCGCCGCTGGCCCGCGTCCAGGTGCGGGGCGATCCCGGCAGGGAGCGGGGCACGATGCTGTCGAACGGACGCGGGGCTGCGAAGTGGGCGGTGCCCGCGACGGCCAGCAGGCCGGCGAGCAGCAGGGGCGAGCGATCGGACCGTGACACGGTTCCTCCTCTGAAGACCTGCCCCCGCACATTACCCGACGGTAAGTACCCCCCGAACTCCGCCCTTCCATCCGAAGAAGCGACCGGACAACACCCTCCAAGGGGCGCGGGGAACTGCGCGCCCAGCCCCCTCCCACCCGCAGCCGCGTCTCGACCGCACCCCCACGGCGCTCAGGCGCCCCAGCCTGGGCGACCGCACGACCCCGTTCAGGCGATCCCCCCGCCGGAACCGCATAGCGCAGCGCACCCGCGTTCACACCTCACCCGTGAAGCTGCCCCTGATCCCGCCCATGCTCGCCACCCCCGGCACCCTGCCGCCCCCGTCCATGGACCACCGCTGGGCCTACGAGACCAAGCAGGACGGCCAGCGCGCGGTCGTCTACCTCCCCGGCGACGGCACCATCGTGCTGCGCGCCCGGTCCGGCCAGGACATCACCGGCGCCTACCCCGAACTGGCCCCGCTGGCCCGCGCACTCGGCAGCACCCCGGCGGTGCTGGACGGCGAGGTGCTGGCCCTGGACGAACACGGCCGCGCCAGCTTCCAGTTGCTGCAGTCCCGGATGGGGCTGGCGCACGCCCCCGGCAGGGCGGCCCGGCAGGCGGCGAAGGTCCCGGTCCACCTCGTCCTCTTCGACGTGATGCATCTGCGCCGGCACTCCCTGATCCGCCTTCCCTACGTCCGGCGGCGCGAGGAGCTGGAGGCGCTCGGCCTCGAGGGGCCCTCCTGGTCCACTCCGGCCGCGATCGTCGGGCACGGGGCCGAGGCGCTGCGCGCCACCCGGGAGCACGGCCTGGAGGGCCTGGTCTGCAAGCGGCTGGACTCGGTGTACGAGCCGGGCGTGCGCTCCCGGGCCTGGATCAAGATCCGCAATATGCGCAGCGAGGACGTGGTGATCGGCGGCTGGCTGCCCGGCAGGGGCCGGCTGACGGGACTGCCGGGCGCGGTGCTGGTCGGCCAGCGGGCGGCGGACGGCCGGCTGCGCTATGTCGGCGGGGTGGGCACGGGCTGGAGCGAGGCCGAACGCACCGAACTGGCCGCGCTGCTGCGGGCGGCGGCGAGCGAGGTGTGCCCCTTCGACCCGGTGCCCCGGGTGCCGGGCGCGCACTGGGTGGTCCCCCGGCTCGTGGGCGAGGTCCGCTACAGCACCCGCACCCGTGAGGGGATGCTGCGCCAGCCGTCCTGGCTGCGGCTGCGTCCGGATCTGACGCCCGAGGAGTCGGCGGCCGACCTGCCCGACGACCTGGCCTGAACCGCGCCCGTCCGCACCCGGCCGCGCAGGGACCACCGGCCGCCCCCGGCCACGCAGGGACCACGGGCCGCCGCAGCCGACCTCTTGGCATGGACGCGTCCACCCGGAATGATGCTGAACTCCCCAGCCCCCCACAGACGTTGGGCTGCGCCCGCACCCGAGGAGGACGCAGTGCAGTCGAGCACGCTCCGCACCCACCGCAGACGGTGGCTCACCGGCCTCGCCGGAGCCGCCGCTCTCGTCATCGCCTTCCCCGGCACCGCCTTCGCCGCCCCGCCCCCGGCCCTGCCCGCGAACGCCGACGCCCTGGAGCGCACCTACCAGCCCGCCTACGACTACGACACCGACGGCTGCTATCCCACCCCGGCCATCGGCCCCGGCGGCGACGTCAGCCCCGGCCTGAAGCCGACCGGAGCGCTGAACGGCAACTGCCGGGACGCCGCCGACCTGGACAACACCAACGGCTACGCCCGCGCCAAGTGCAACAACGGCTGGTGCGCCGTGGTCTACGCCCTGTACTTCGAGAAGGACCAGGCCCTGCCGGGCATCGGCCTGGGCGGCCACCGCCACGACTGGGAGCACGTGGTGGTGTGGGTGCAGAACGACGCGGTCCAGTACGTGGCGACGTCGAACCACGGCTCGTTCACCGTCCACCCCCGCTCGTCGGTCCGCTTCGAGGGCACGCACCCGAAGGTCGTCTATCACAAGGACGGCATCAGCACGCACTGCTTCCGTATCGCGCAGGCGCACGACGACCCGCCGGAGAACCACCAGGGCACCTGGCAGTACCCGGCCCTGATCGGCTGGAACGGCTATCCGCCGGGGATACGGGAGAAGCTCGTCTCGCACGACTTCGGCAGCGCCCACTTCGGCCTGAAGGACGGCAGTTTCGCCTCGCACCTGGCCAAGGCCAAGCCGGCGGGCATCCCCTTCGATCCGAACGCCTGACCGCCCGGGACCCTACGGGCCGGTTCCGGCACGGGGGCCGGGCCCGGAGGGTCTATCGTGTCGCCATGTCCGCCCCCGAGCTGATCCGTATCGTGTCCCGCGACTCGCCCATGGCGCTCGCCCAAGTGGACCGTGTCCGTGCCGAGTTGGCCGCCGCCCACCCCGGAGTGCGCACCGAGGTCGTGCCCGTGCGCACTACCGGCGACAAGTGGCTGGGCGATCTGTCGAAGGTGGAGGGCAAGGGCGCGTTCACCAAGGAGGTGGACGCCGCGCTGCTGGCCGGCGAGGCGGATCTCGCCGTGCACTGCCTCAAGGACGTGCCCGCCGACCGCCCGCTGCCGGCCGGCACGGTGTTCGCCGCGTTCCTCGAACGGGACGACATCCGCGACGCGCTGGTCCACCCGGGCGGGCTGACGCTGGACGAGCTGCCGCCCGGCACCCGCATCGGCACCTCCTCGGTGCGCCGGACCGCCCAACTGGCCGCCACCCACCCGCATCTGACCTGCGTTCCGTTCCGCGGCAACGCCAACCGGCGGCTGGCCAAGCTGGCGGCCGGCGAGGCGGACGCGCTGCTGCTGGCCAAGTCGGGCCTGGAACGCATCGGCCGCGCGGACGTGATCAGCGAGGTGCTCTCCCCCGAGGCGATGATGCCGCCGATCGGCGCGGGCGTGCTTGCGCTGCAGTGCCGGGAGGACGATGCGGACCTCATCGACGCGGTCAGCGCCCTCGGCCATCCCGCCACCCACCGGGAGGCCACCGCCGAGCGCATGTTCCTGCATGTGCTCCAGGGCCACTGCAACAGCCCGATCGCCGGCTACGCCCGTGTGGACCGCAGCGGCGAACTCTCCCTGCGGGCCTGTGTGTTCACCCCGGACGGCAAGACCCGGCTGAACGCCCACGAGTGGGCGGGCCGGCTCGACCCGGCCACGCTCGGCACCTCGGTGGCGGTGGCGCTGCTGCGTCAGGGGGCCCGCGAGATCATCGACGCGATCCCGCACTGACCGGCGGGGCAGGCGATGTGCTGGGGGCGCCGTCAGGCGGTGCCCTCCTCGGCCTGCTCGCGCAGGAACACGCTCACCTGGTGGGCGAGGCTCTCCCGGCAGGCGCCCGCCGGGGTCCCGGCGGACAGCTCCCGCAGCCCGATGCCGCCCGCCCACAGCCGGCGTCCGGTCCACTCCTCGTCGACGCGCAGCTGGACCTGGACGTCCACATGGCTCAGCGACGCCTCGGGTCCGGCGGCGAAAATGACGGCCGTCGCCCGGCGCAGCGGATAGACGTCGAATCCCTCGATGAATTGCGAGTTGCGCCAGTCGATGAAGGCGCTCTCGCCGTCGGGGCCGACCCGGACATCGATCTGACCGTCCTCGAGGTGAATACCGAAAGGCCGGCTTCCGCGGTTCTCCACGGTCACCCGGACACTGAAGTAGGTGAGCCCTTCGGCAGCGTCGTCGCGTCCGCGCGGCGGCTCGCCCGCCTCAAGTCGGTGGACGCGGACCCGCAGACCGGCATGCTCGTCGTACTCCTGCCAGTCCCCGACCACGTTCGGCTCGTACACAGTGCACCTCTCGACATTCTGTGGCTGCTTCCTATCTGTGGGCTCGGCGCACTGTCAAATGGGCGGAATGCGCCGTGGGCAGGCGGTTTCACCGCAGCTGATCGCTGATCAAGCGCTGCGCTGGCACTATCCGCCGAAGCGGTCGGCCACCCCGCACGCGCGGCGTGCCGTACATCACGTTCGCGCCGTGATCACAGGTATGGACCGGTCGTGATCACGCGCAGGGGCCGGACGGGAGGCCCGGTCCGGCACCCGGGCGCGATCAGCGCCTGCCCACTCGCCGCCTCCCCCGCATTTCACTCATCGAATTCCTTCGATTTCAATGCGTCGCCATACCGCCGGAAAATTCCCTCGTTGAATTCCCAATCTGTTTCGGAATGGCGGGTCACGGGAAAAGATGGTTCAGTGCTTCGGACAGGAGGCACGTCCGTGGGAAACGGTTGGCCGGCCCGGGCTGCTTCGTGTCGTGAAGCGTCCGGCCTTCCCGCGGTGTCTGTCCCACCGGCGCCTGCTCAGGGAGGTGCGCATCATGCGTATCGCCGGAAGCACCACCACCAGGCCGCACCCCCACGACGACGCCCCGGACACCAGCGAGGACTTCGCCCGTCTCGCCCGGCTCCCCGAAGGGCCCGAGCGCACGGCGCTGCGCAACGAACTGGTCCGGGCCTGGCTGCCCATGGCCGAGCGCATCGCGGTCCGGTTCCGGGGACGCGGCGAGACCCTGGAGGATCTCTACCAGGTGGCGGCCCTGGGGCTGGTCAAGGCCGTGGACCACTACGACCCGGCGCGCGGCCACGCCTTCGAGGCGTACGCCGTGCCGACCGTCACCGGCGAGATCAAGCGCCACTTCCGCGACCACATGTGGACCCTGCACGTGCCGCGGCGGGTCCAGGACCTGCGCAACCGGGTACGCAGCGCGATCAAGGAGCTGTCGCAGACGTCACCGGGCCACACCCCGACGACCGCCGAGATCGCCGAGCACACCCGGCTGACGGAGGAGGAGGTGCAGGCCGGTTCGGAGGCCCTGGAGTGCTTCTCGGCGCTGTCGCTGGAGGCGGAGATGCCGGGCACCGACGGCTACGCCCTGGCGGACGCGCTCGGCGGCCCCGACCCGGCGTACGACACGGTCGTGGACCGGGTGGCGGCGCGGCCCTGCCTGCAGGCGCTTCCGGAGCGCGAGCGGGTCATCCTCTATCTGCGGTTCTTCCGGGGCATGACGCAGAGCACCATCGCCGAGCAGCTCGGCATCTCCCAGATGCATGTGTCGCGGCTGCTGAGCAGCTGCTTCGCCCAGCTGCGCGAGGAGCTGGCCGCCGAGGGCGGCTGAGCGGCAGGGCGGGGTGTGCGAGGCCTCGAGGAGCGGGGGGGCCGCGTGGCCGCTCAGGGTGGCGGCGGCGTGCCCGGGATCTGGGTGGGGCCGAGCCGGTCCAGCGCCTCCTCCAGGGCCGCGCGGATCTCCTCGGGCAGCACGCCGGTGCGGCCCCAGACGAGGATCATGCCGGCGACGTTGCGGACCTTGATGTCGGTGTGCTGGGAGACTTCCTTCAGCACGGTCCAGCCCTGGTCGGGGGAGACCCGCCCGAGGGCGACGACCATGCCGATGGCCTGGTCCACGATCGCGTGCGAGACGACCGCGTCCTTGAGCTGCTGCACCTCTTCCTCCAGCTGGAGGATGCGCTTGGCGCCCCCGTCCGTGGGCATGGTCACCTCCGGATCCGGTGTGCCGCTGCCGCGTCGGCTCCGCACAGTGCTCGAGTGCCTTCACCCAGTGTCCGGCTCCTTCATCGTCGCCACTCGCCGCGCCGCGTGCCACCGGGTGGCGGAGACGCTCCGGATCGGTTCCGGATCACCGTTTCGGCATGGCGGCCGGGGTACTCGGCAGGCGCCCGGACCGGTCCGGGACGGACACTGATGTCATTCCGGTGCCACCCGGCCGACGAGATCAGGACGCGACGCCATGAACCAAGAGATGCCCTCCCCTGCCGGTACGAAGGACGTCTTCTCGACCGAGTCCGTGTTCGGGGCGCCCTGCTGGGTGAGCCTGACCAGCCGTGATCTGAAGACCACCGAGGAGTTCTACAGCGCCGTGCTGGGCTGGACCTGGCGGCCGGTCCGGCTCGGGGACCGCTTCCGCATCGCCCTGGCGGACGGCACGCCCGTGGCGGGCATCGCCGCGGTCGCCGGGATGTGGCAGATGGCTGTGGCCTGGACGCCCTACTTCGCGGTGCGCAGCGCCGACGAGGCGGTCTCCCGGGTGCAGGAGCGGGGCGGCACCACGGCCGTCGGGCCCATCTCGCTGCCGCCGGGGCGTGCGGCGCTGCTGGCCGACCGGGACGGGGCGACGTTCGGGATCTGGGAGGGCGAGCTGTTCACGGGCTGGCCGGCCTGGCGCCGCGCCCAGCCGGCCTTCATCAAGCTGCACACGCGCGACGCCTTCGACGCGGCGATCTTCTACGGGGAGGTCTTCGACTGGGCCTCGGACAAGCCGGGCTGCTGCGAGGTGGAGTACGTGGGCGACGAGGTGGTGCTGCGCAGCGCCGGCGACATCGTGGCCCGTATCGAGTCGGGTGCCCTGGAGTCGGCGCCCGACCCGACGATCCGCCCGCACTGGCAGGTGCACTTCGCGGTCAAGGACGTCGCCGCCTGCGCCCGGACCGCCGAGATGCACGGCGGCAGCGTGCTGTCCCTGTCGGAGGACGAGGCGGTCCTGCGCGACAACGAGGGCGCCCAGTTCACCGTGACGACCCGCCGCAGCCGCTGACGCGGGGTGCCGTCCCGCCGGTGACGGTTCGCGGCGTGCCGCCCCTCGGCGGCGGGGGCGTGCGGGGCGTCCGTCACCGGCGTGTCCCTCAGCGGGCGGTGGTGCGCGGCGGGCGGGTCAGCAGGATCAGGCTGCGCGGGGCGACGCTCACGGTGGTGCGGGCCTTGTGCTCCGCCTCGTCCGGCGTGCCCTCGGGGTCGGCCGTGTCGATCAGGGCCGTCCAGCGCTCGCCGTAGCGCGCGCCGGGCAGGCGGAAGTCCACCGGCTCCCAGTGGCTGTTGAGCAGCAGCAGGAACGAGTCGTCCACCACGGGCCGGCCGCGCGCGTCGGGTTCGGCGATGGCGTCGCCGTTGAGGAAGACGGCGATCGAGTGGGCGTCGGAGCGGTCCCAGTCGTCGTCGGTCATCTCCTCCGCGCCCGGCAGCAGCCACACCAGGTCGGGCAGCGGCTGGCCGGCCCGGCGCAGGGTCTCGCCCCGGAAGAAGCGGCGCCGGCGCAGCACGGGGTGGGCGGTGCGCAGGGCGATGAGCCGGCGGGTGAAGTCCAGCAGGTCGCGCTGTTCGCGGCCGAGCCGCCAGTCGATCCAGGAGATCTCGTTGTCCTGGCAGTAGGCGTTGTTGTTGCCGCGCTGGGTGCGTCCGAGCTCGTCGCCGTGGGAGAGCATCGGGATGCCCTGGGACAGCAGCAGGGTGGCGAGGAAGTTGCGCTGCTGCCGGGCGCGCAGCTCCCGCACGGCCGGGTCCCTGGTCTCGCCCTCGGCCCCGCAGTTCCAGGACCGGTTGTCGCTCTCGCCGTCCCGGTTGCCCTCGCCGTTGGCCTCGTTGTGCTTGTCGTTGTAGGAGACGAGGTCGCGCAGCGTGAAACCGTCGTGCGCGGTGACGAAGTTGACGCTGGCCCGGGGCCGGCGCCTGCTGTGGGCGTACAGGTCGGCGGAGCCGGTCAGGCGGGAGGCGAACTCGCCGAGGGTGTGCTCCTCGCCGCGCCAGAAGTCCCGTACGGCGTCGCGGTACTTGCCGTTCCACTCCGACCACAGCGGCGGGAAGTTGCCCACCTGGTAGCCGCCCTCGCCGACGTCCCAGGGTTCGGCGATGAGTTTGACGCGGCTGATCACCGGGTCCTGCTGGATCAGGTCGAAGAAGGCCGACAGCCGGTCCACCTCGTGGAACTGCCGGGCGAGGGTGGCCGCGAGGTCGAAGCGGAAGCCGTCGACGTGCATCTCGGTCACCCAGTACCGCAGCGAGTCCATGATCAGCTGCAGGACGTAGGGGTGCCGCATCAGCAGGCTGTTGCCGGTGCCGGTGGTGTCGTAGTAGTGCGCCCAGTCGCCGTCCACGAGCCGGTAGTAGGAGCTGTTGTCGATGCCCCGGAAGGAGAGGGTGGGGCCCTTCTCGTTGCCCTCGGCGGTGTGGTTGTAGACGACGTCGAGGATCACCTCGAGGCCGGCGGCGTGCAGGGTGCGCACCATCTCCTTGAACTCGGCGACCTGCTGTCCGCGTGTGCCGCGGGCGGCGTAGGCGTTGTGCGGGGCGAAGAAGCCGATGGTGTTGTAGCCCCAGTAGTTGGACAGGCCCCGGCCCTGCAGCACGCCGTCCTGCACGAACTGGTGCACCGGCATCAGCTCCACCGCGGTGACGCCGAGGGAGGTCAGATGCTCCACCACCGCGGGGTGGGCGAGCCCGGCGTAGGTGCCGCGCAGCTCCGGGGGCACCTCCGGGTGGGTGCGGGTGAGGCCCTTGACATGGGCCTCGTAGATCACGGTGTCGGCGTACGGGCGGCAGGGGCGCCGGTCGTCGCCCCAGTCGAAGGCCGGGTCGGTCACCACGCCCAGCATGGTGTGCCCGGCGCTGTCCGCCGGATCGGGTCCGCCGGGGTTGCGCTCGTACAGCGAGGGGTGGTTGTCGATCTGCCCGTCCACGGCGGTGGCGTAGGGGTCGAGCAGCAGCTTCGCCGGGTTGCAGCGGTGACCCGCGTCGGGGTCCCAGGGGCCGTGCACCCGGTAGCCATAGCGCCGGCCGGGGCCGACGCCGGGCACATAGCCGTGCCAGACGAAACCGTCGACCTCGGTCAGCGCCACGTTGGTATGTCGGCCGTCGTCGTCGACGAGGATCAGTTCGACCCGCTCGGCGACCTCGCTGAACAGCGCGAAGTTGGTGCCCTCGCCGTCGGGGGTCGCCCCCAGCGGGTAGGGGCGCCCGCTCCACGCGGGCGCCCCTGTGCGGTTCCTCCGCCGGGTCACCGAGCCTCCTCCAGGACGCCCTCGGAGGTGCGGACCCGGCCGGTGACCTGGGCGACGCTCACCTCGCGGGGCAGGTCCAGGCCCTCACGCTCGCGCGGGTCGGGCGCGGTGGGCACCAGCGGGACCCGCTCGCCGGCACGGGCGCGCTGCGAGAACCAGGTGACCTTGCCGCCCGTCTCGGTGGCGCAGCAGCCCCAGCCGTCGCTGCTGGCGGCGATGTGCTCCAGGCAGCCGCGCAGCTCCTGATCGGGGCGCAGGGCACGGTCGTTGTCCCCGATGGCCGTGATGAGGTGCTGACCGTTCCACCACATCTCGATCGAGACGTTCTTGTCGGTGGCGTGGTCGTCGATCGCCCGCAGCAGCATCTCGGCGCCGCCGCAGACGCGCTCCCTCAGGTTCTCGAGGTCCCAGTACCTCAGGTGAGCGGCCAGAATGCGGCTGACCTGTCCCACCCTCTCCGGGCTGACTTCCACGTCCAGGTGGTAGTAGCAGGGCACTGCGGTCTTCATGGTCGTCGGCTCCTCACCGCGAGACTCGCGTTCCTCCTCGCCCCTGCGGGACGAGGCCCACCCTGATCACGGAACGTGAGTGACTATCGCTTCTGAGTCACCCTCAGAGTGAGCGCGTTGACCCATTCGTGCAACACGAGCGCACACCTGAGACGTCTGCGGCGACAACTGAGCACAACCCGACCCAAAGAGGTTGAAAATCTAACAAGACGAAGAGTCACAGCGCATGCACCATGTGTGAAGACCTCGATCGCCGTTACGGTCCGTGCCGCCGTGCGCACGGCCGCCGCCCGACCCCCGGGAGAACGTGCCCCCATCGAGCCACGGAAAGGTGACGGCGCCATGCTCCTACCCGCCAGAGCCGAAGTCGCCCGGCAGTTGCGTCGCTACCGGGCGTGGGAACGCGTGATGCTGGCCGCCCCGGCGGACCGCACGGTACGGGCCACGTTCGAGGACTCCGGCTACACCCTCTGCGTGCTGATGGGGAAGCGCTGCGCCCGCGAGGCGGCGGACGCCGCCGAACGGTATCTGCGCGCCGGCCACGTCACGCATCCGCAGGAACCGGCCGACAGGCCGCGCCCGGCCGCGACGGTCAGACGGGGCCCGCCGGTCGCACCGCGCTCCACGGCGGGAAGGCCATGAACCTCCCGGCAGCGATCCGCCACGGGAAGGCCAGGGCCTTCCCCGGCAGTGCATCACGGCGGGAAGGCCAGGACCTTCCCGCCGCCGTTCGGTCCCCACGACCGGGCGCGGGCCCGGCGTTCGAGCACGGCGGAGGTGCCAGACGATGAAGACGACCCGGTCCATCGGCCGTGTTCCGGTGCGGGACGTCCAGCCGTCCGTCGAGTGCGGCAGGCGGCCGGCGAAGGCCGTCGTGGGCGAGACGTTCGAGGTCACGGCGACGGTGTTCCGCGAGGGGCACGAGGCCGTGGCCGCCAATGTCGTGCTGAGGGACCCTCAGGGCCGGCTGGGACCGTTCACGCCGATGCGGGAGCTGGCGCCGGGCACCGACCGGTGGGGTGCCGAGGTCACTCCCGACGCCACGGGCCTGTGGACGTACTACGTGGAGGCCTGGGGCGACCCGATCGCCACCTGGCGTCACACGGCCGGCGTGAAGGTGCCCGCCGGGATCGACACCGGCCTGGTGCTGGAGGAGGGCGCCGACCTGTACGAGCGGGCGGCCGCCGGCGTCCCGCAGGACGAGGGGCAGGACGTGCTCCTCGCCGCGGCCGAGACGCTGCGCGACGACTCCCTGCCCTGCGCCACCCGGCTGGCGGCGGCGCTGACGCCCGAGGTGGACGCGGTGCTGGCCCGCCATCCGCTGCGGGAACTGGTCACCAGCAGCGACCCGCTGCCGCTGCTGGTCGAGCGCGAGCGGGCCCTGTACGGGTCCTGGTACGAGTTCTTCCCCCGCTCCGAGGGCACACCCGAGCAGCCGCAC
>NZ_BAAAIZ010000128.1:37329-69392 GCF_039526425.1 Streptomyces thermospinosisporus | reverse complement strand
CACCGAACCCCGTGCACACCAGCCCACCTGACGTGCAGTTTTCACGATGCACACTGCTCAATGAGGTTGCCTCGTGGGCGGTCGGCACGGTCGACTGCGCTGTCTGGGACCTCCACGGCCGACTCGCCGAGCGCACCGTGGCCGAACTTCTCACCACCACGGCCCCTCGGCCGCTGATCCCGGCGTACGCCTCCTGGCTCACCCAGGACCTCAGCAGCATCAACAGCCCCAACGTACTGGCCGGCGTCATGGCAGGCGGCTGGAGCTTCACCAAGTGGGGGCTTCGACGGAATCCGTCCGACCCATCAGGGGAAGCGGCGGCCCGCATGGCCCAGGCGGTCGAGCACTGCTCTCACGCTCTCGACGCGCCGCTCGCCCTCGACGCGGTCGGCACCTGGACACCGGCCGTTGCCCTGGCCTTCGCACAGGTAGCCGACCCATCCTGCCTTCGGTGGCTGGAGGACCCGCTTCCGCGTCACGACGCGGACACCTACGAGCTTCTGGCGGCCACCCCGCTGCCCTTGGCAGTCGGCGAACGCGCGCACTGCGACGAGGACCCCGTCGGCCTGATCCAGTACATACGGCCCACTGCCCTGACCCTCGACGCCGTCGGATGCGGCGGACTGACCCGAGCAGCACAGATCATCCCAGTCGCCCAGGCCCAGGGCGTCCCCGTATACCCGCACGGCCGCTCGCTCCTGCCCGGCCTCCACCTCGCCGCCGCCTACCCCGACGCCGTTCCGGCCGTCGAGTACCGGCTGCGATGGGAGCCCGGACGCCAACGCCTCTACGAGGTGCCGCTCCGCCCCGAAAACGGCCACATCCGCCTGCCGGACACCCCTGGTCTCGGCACCACGCCAAGGAGCACAGCATGCCCAGCGCCCCACTGAACGTTCCCGTCGAGGGCACGGTCACCCACAGCCCCGAAGGGCCCATGCTCCGCCTGACGCGACGACTCGACGGCCACGACACCTTCCTCACCGGAAGCCTGGACATCGCGGACTCGTCCATCCCCGTACGCATCCTGACCCTGGACGACGTCACCGTCCTGCGGCCCACGAGCGAGTTCCCCGCGCCGGCCGACGGCGAACACTGGCACGGTCGACTCCACCTGCCGCATGGGCTGCGCCCTCGCAGCGTCCCACCGGACCTCAACGCCGCCGCCGATCAGGAAGGGCGATCACTCGACGCGCTCGATGAGGCGGAGCTGCGGTACGCCCTCACCTTCCTGTCGGAAGCCACCACCCCGGACATCCGACAGGCCCGAATCGAAGCCGTCGTCTCCGCGCTCCCGGCCACCATTGGGAGGACCCAGTGACGACACGACCCGAACTGCTGGTCTCGGTGGACGTCGGGGGCACCCTGGGCACGGCCGACGGACCCGGCCTGACGATGCGGCTGGTCGAAGCGTCCCCGCTCCCTCCGGCCCGTACCCGGGAAATCCTTCGGTCCAGCCTCCACACCCGCCCGGCCCTGACCGACTCGTTGGTGCACGAGGTCTGCGAAGCCATCCAAGTGCCGCCGGAGACTTTCCCACTCGATGTGCCACCGGCCCCATTCAGCCTCTACCCCGGCACGACCGAGGCCCTGCGCCGGATCAGCTCTGTAGCCACCGTCGTCACCCTCTCCAACGTGACCTGCGTCGACGCCGACACCGATGGAATGCGCAGGCTCCTCTCCCCGTGGGTGAGCGACTTCTTCCCGTCCTGCCGCATCGGCCACACCAAGCCCGACCGTCGGGCCTTCCAGGCCGTGACCGACCACTTCCACACGGACCCAAGTGGCCTGATCCACGTCGGTGACGACTGGACGTGCGACATCGTGGGTGCCGCCGAAGCAGGGGCGCGTGCCATATGGATCTCGCGCGGAAGGCAGGTCCCCGACGAGTCCCTGCTCGTTGACCACGGTGTGCTCGTCGCCGACGACTTGGCGGCAGCCGCCGCCCACATCCAGCACCTCGCACCACGGAGCGCCACATGAGCCTGTTCACCGGAACCGCCAGCTACTACCGCCAGTTCCGCCCCGGCATCCCCGAAGACGTCGCAGCGGCCCTGGACCAGGCCGCCCCCACCCGGACCGGCGGTCCGCGACGCCTGCTCGACGTCGGCACCGGCACGGGGCTGGTCGCCGAGGCGCTGCTCGGCCGCTTCGACGACATCATCGCCATCGACAACGACGCCGACATGCTCGCCGCGGCAGAGTCGGCACTGCGCCCGAAGCTCCCCGAGGGCACGCGCCTGTCGCTCGTCGAGAGCACAGCCGAGGACTTCGTGCCGCCCGCCGACTGGAAGGCCGACCTGGTCACGATCTGCCGCGCGTTCCACTGGCTCGACCAGGCAGCCGTCCTGTCCCGCCTGGACGACCAGGTCGCACCCGACGGTGTCGTCGCCATCTTCGGCGACAGCAGCTTCTGGACCGCCACCAGTCCCTGGAAGGAAGCCGTCCGAGACGTCATCAAGACGTTCCTCGGCGAGGAACGCCGCGCCGGCTCCGGCACCTTCCAGCACCACAACCGCCCCTACAGCGAGATCATGGAGGAGTCGCCCTTCGACCAGGTCGAGGAGGCACGGATCCCCGTCCACCGAACCTGGACCACCGAGAGCATCCTCGGCTACCTCTACTCCACCTCCTTCGCCGCACCCCACCTCTTCGGCGACCGGCTGCCCGAATTCGAGACCGCGGTCACGGAGCGGCTCACGGACTTCAGCAAGGACGACACCTTCCCGGAGGAGAACGAGTTCCTCATCCGCTTCGGGCGGCGGAGCAGGAGGTGACGACCACCAGCAACAGACGGGCGTTCGCCGCGCTCACCGCTCCGAGTGTGGCGGCCGAGCTCGGCGAACGGTCCGTCCTGTGCCTGCCACTCGGGTCGGTCGAACAGCACGGTCCGCACCTGCCGTTGGACACCGACACCGTCATCGCCGAGCGATTCGCGCACCGTCTGGCCGCGCACTCAGCGGGCCGGCACGATTTGTGGGTCGGGCCGGCCATCCCGTACGGCCTCTCACCCGAACACGCCGGCGCGCCGGGAACCATCACGCTGGACCTCCAGCTGTACGCGACGCTGATCACTACGCTCGTGGCCGAGTACATCCGCTCCACGGGGGTCGGCTCCGTGCTCCTCGTCAATGGCCACGGCGGCAACCGCGGCGTGCTGGAGGCGGTCGTCCACCAGCTCCGCCACTCCCACGGCGTCACCACCTGCGTGTTGCACCCGGCCGCACTCGCCGCCGGCCGCGTCCCGATCGGCAGCGAGTTGCCCGAGGTGCATGCCGGAGTGCTGGAGACCGCCCTCATGCTCGCCCTTGACCCGGACCGGGTCCGGCTGGACCTCCTGCCGAGCGAGGCGTTCCCCGACCCCGGCCGGCGCCGGTCGATCGGCCACCTCGTACTCGATCGCGGCGTGACGTGGCCCTGGTCCTCTGATGACCCCGAGCTCGCCGCCGATGGTGTCATCGGCGGTGATCCGCGCAACGCCACCCCGGAGCTGGGTCACAGGCTTCTCGCCGCAGCGCTCGACGCGAGCACGCACGTCCTCGACCGCATCGACAGAGCCACGTCCCGTGGCACGTCGCAGACCTTAGGGAGGCACCATGCCCCTCACGCCTGAGGAGAAGGCCACCTTCAAACGGGATGGCGTCCTCATACGCCGCGCACTGGTCTCCCCCGCACTCGTCCAACGCGCCACCTCACTGGTCGGGAGCTGGTACCGAGGTCTGAGGCCCAGCGACGTCCCGGCCTACAGCCAGCGCACCTTCGCCCCGGAACTCGGAAGCCACCCCGACATACTCGCCCTGTACGAGGAGACGGACGCGGCCGAACTGGCCACCGGCCTCCTTGGAGACACCCTCCCCATCGCCACGGCCCAGATCCAGATCCGCGTACCCGAGTCGGAATTCCCCGGCGTGCAACCCGAGAAGGCGATGCACGTGGACGGGGTCTCCTGTCCTCACCTCGACCCGCGAGAACTGCGCACCTTCTCGCTCCTCGTCGGCGTCGTTCTGTCCGACGTGAGCAATGCGCAGGACGGGGCGCTGCACTACCAGCCGGGTGGTCACCACACCATGGCGGACTGGTTCCGGACCCAGTGGACGCTCGGCATGACGGAGCAGGTGCCCCCAGAGGTCGACCAGGAGCGGGGTGTCCCTCTGCTCGGTGCCCCCGGCGACGTCCTGCTCATGCACCACCTCGTCCCGCATTCGGTGGGCCGGAACCTCACCCCCTTCCCCAGGGTGATGGCCTACTTCCGCGTTTCCCACCCGGACCACGCCGGCCGCCGCCTCGAAGCTCTGCGCGACCCGTGGCTCGACTATCCGCCGCTCGCCGCGACCCCTGAGCCCGCAGCCGAAAAGGAGTAGCCCATGCGTCTCATCGGACCCGAAGACCTCGATGCCGCGGTACAGGCGATTGAGGCCGGAGGACTCGTCGTCGTCCCGACCCGGCGCTGGTACATGGTCTGCGCCGACGCGAGCAACGCGCGGGCATGCGATGACATCATCGCGGGCAAGCGCCGCCCGAGCGGCAAGCCACTCGCCTATGTGGCCACCTCCACCGCCTCCTGCGAGGAACGCTTCATCCTCAGCCCGGACGCCAGGCGCCTCGCGACGGCCTTCTGGCCCGGTGATCTCGCACTGCTGCTGCCGTGGAAGAACGCCGAAGACGCCGCCCAGCACGCGGCAGTCGGATCTCCCGCCCTGGTCACGATCGCTCCGGACATCCTCGGGGACCTCGCGTCGGCGGTGAAAGTCCCTCTCGCGGCGACCACAGCGAACATCTCCGGAGACGCCGGCCCGAACGACCCCGGGCCGGCCATCACCGTCGACCAGGTCCATGCCTTCCTGGCCGCCTCGGGCCTGGAACCCGACGTCATCATCGACGGCGGGGTGTGCCCGGCGGCGAACCACATGACTATCGTCGACTGCTTCACCCCGGAGGCCCGGCTGGTGCGTACGGGCCTCGTCCACCAGCGAGCCATCTCGGCGGCGCTCGGCACCGAGATCCGGACCGCCTGACGACTTCGCCTCCTCCTGCCAAGCAGACAGGAGCGGACTACCGGAGCGAACATGATGCCTACGACAGGAGGGCTACCCGCTCTTGACATGCGCCCGGCAAGAGATGACGACGCGCTGCGGCGAGTCCTCGAAGACGCTTCTATGGGGCGATGGGAAGGGCCCCGAGACCTGCTGGCTTCTACCGGCGCGGACTGGGACCGGCGGATCTTCCGCCTCCAGGTTCTCGCCGAGGCGGGTGCGCGGCTGCGGTTCGCCGACACCTGGGCGAAGGCGGAACCGCGCTCGCCGCACGCGCTGGCTCTCCTCGCGAACGTTCAGGCCCTTCGCGCGATGATCGCCGGGCAGGGCGGCGGCCGGTCACTGATGGAGGAAGCGTGGGCCACCTGCCGCACCGCGTTGGGAGTGTGGCCGGATGATGTGGCGCCCCTGGTAGTGATGCTGGCGTTGCTGCGGGCCCATGCACCGGACCGGGCAACCCTGCGGCAGGTGTGGGCGGAGATCAAGCAGCGTGACCCGTGGAACCGCGAGGCCCACCACGAGGTCGTCACCTACCTGTTCCAGCGGTACCACGGCCGGCCGGGGGAGGCGATGTGGTGGGCGGAGGAGCAGGCGTCCATCGCCCCGCGAGGGCTGCCGATCGCGGTCCTGCCCCTGGTCGTGATCGCCGAGGCCCACCGATCCCGTCAGGAGCGAGACCAGACGGCGTACGGGCTGACCATCCACCCCTGGATCGACTGCCCTCAGATCGACCCCGTGCTGGAACGCTGGTGGCGCTACCGCGCGCCCGGCCCGCACGCCTGCTTCGCCGACGACGCCAACTACCTGGCACACGCCCCGTCGTTCGCCAACCGCCACAGCGAGGCGGCGGAGGTCTTCGACGCGATCGGCCCGTACGCCACGCACCTTCCCTGGGCCTACTGCGGTCAGGCCGAAGACCTGTTCCTGCGGCACCGCGCCTGGGCTTACAACCCGCCAAGGCGCCGGCACCCCTGACCACCCTGACACCACCCCTCCTAAGTACGAAGGACGGCACCCCCATGCCTCTTGACGTCTCCCGCGTCTCCGACGAGGAACGCCTGAAGCAGCTCGGCTACCAGCAGACGCTCTCCCGCGCGATGTCCGGCAGGGCCAACTTCGGCGTCAGCTTCACGATCATCTCGATCCTGTCCGGCTGCATGACCCTGTACGGCTACGGCATGAACACTGGCGGACCGGCGGTGATCATGTGGGGCTGGCTGTTCGTCGGACTGATGACCTTGTTCGTCGGCCTGTCGATGGCCGAGGTCTGCTCCTCCTACCCGACCAGCGCCGGCCTCTACTTCTGGGCCCACCGCATGGCACCCGCGAGAACGGCCGCCGCCTGGGCGTGGTTCACCGGCTGGTTCAACGCCCTGGGCCAGATCGCGGTGACCGCGGGCGTCGACTTCGGCGCCGCGACCTTCCTCAACGCGCTGCTCGACCTTCAGTTCGGCTTCGCTGCCACGCCCGGTCACACCATCACGCTGTTCGGGATCATCCTTGCCCTGCACGGCGTGCTGAACACCTTCGGGGTCCGCATCGTCGCCTTCCTCAACGAGGTCTCCATCTGGTGGCACATCCTTGGCGTCGTCGTGATCTGCGGCGCCCTGGTGCTCGTGCCCGACCACCACCGGTCTACCGGTTTCGTCTTCGGTGAGTTCGTCAACAACACCGGCTTCTCCTCTAGCACCTACGTGGTGCTGATCGGGCTGCTGATGGCGCAGTACACCTTCACCGGCTACGACGCGTCCGCCCACATGACCGAGGAGACCATCGACGCCTCCACCGCCGGCCCCAAGGGCATCGTCCGCTCGATCCTCGTCTCCCTCGCCGCCGGCTTCATCCTCCTGTTCGGCTTCACCTACGCCATCCAGTCCTACGCCGGCGCACTCGCCTCCGGGACGGAGGTGCCCCCGGCGCAGATCCTCATGGATGCCCTCGGCGCTGCGGCCGGCAAGTGGCTGCTGCTGATCGTCATCGTCGCCCAGCTCTTCTGCGGTATGGCCTCCGTCACCGCCAACTCCCGCATGATCTACGCCTTCTCCCGCGACGGCGCCCTGCCCTTCTCCAAGGTGTGGCACCAGCTGAACCTGGCCACCCGGACGCCCACCAACGCCGTCTGGCTGGCCACCGGCGGCGCCTTCGTCCTCGGCCTGCCCTACCTGTGGAACACCACCGCGTACGCGGCGGTCACGTCGATCGCGACCATTGGCCTGTACATCGCCTACGTCATCCCCACGTACCTCCGGCTTCGCCAGGGGAGCCGGTTCGAGCGCGGCCCCTGGCACCTCGGCTCCTGGTCCCCCCTCGTCGGCACGATCGCCGTGGCCTGGGTGCTCGTGATCACCGTGCTGTTCATGCTGCCGCAGACCTCACCCGTCACCGCGCACACCTTCAACTACGCGCCCGTCGCGGTCGGCGTCGTCATCGCCTTCTGCGGCACCTGGTGGCTGGCCTCCGCGCGCAAGTGGTTCCTCAATCCTGCGCACCCGCGCAACTCCACGCTGGATCGGAAGGATGCCGGTGGGAGGGCCGGCGTCCGCTGAAAGGATCGGTCGGATCTGGTGCTTGCCGCGAAACGGCTGAAGTGTGTCGGGCGGGCACCGAAAGTCCCTGGTCGTCGGTGTCCAGGCGCAGCGCGCTGCGGCTCCCGCTGACCGAAAAACGTTCACTCCAGGTGATCGCGTCTCGACCCTCTGTCAGTGGCGCGTGCTCTCATAACCTGCGCGGGGATCGTCAACAGCCTGTGGATAGGGGGAGTTCCTTCATGGCGGTGCGGATGGAGGCGTGTGAGCGGGTCGCTGGCCCGATACGGACCCTCGCCCGGTCTGGCGAACGCAGCCTGCCGGTTGAGCCGGGGTCGGCCCGATGAGTGGCCGACGTCCGGCGCGGCGTCCCGCCACGGCGCCGGCCGGCCCGGCGTTCCAAGAAGCAGGATGACCAGCTGGCCCTGTTGGGAGCTGGGGTCCTGGCGCTTGGGTTGGTCATCACCGCCGTGCACTGGTGAACCGGCCCGGCTGCCGCTCGGCCAGCCACCCCCGTGCGACCAGGCGTTTCGCCTTCGACCGCAGCGCCTCCACCTTGGCCGGCACCGCGTCCAGGCCGAACATGTGGGCCAACTCCTGGCAGGTCAGCGGCCCTTGATGGAGCCGGTGTCGGTCCCCGAGGGCCTCAAGGACGCGCTGATAGTCAACCGACAGCACCGACCGGTCCAGCCCCTCACGCCACACCGGCACCTGCGACCTGGGCTTCGCGGCTCCGGCCGCTGACAACGCCTGCCCGGTCCGTCCGCCGGCCCTCGGCACTGTCCGCCCGACCTGGTCGTGGCCCTGCTCGGTCTCCTCGACCGGGTCCAGCACCTCGCCGACCCGCGAGCGGGCGATGGCCCATTCCTTCCAGTCCCGCTCGGCCAGGGCCAGCTCGGCCTGGATCCGGTCGACCTCCTCCCGCAGCTCGTCCACCCGACGCCGAGCAACGAGCTCGCGCTGTTCAAGCAGCCCCACGACCGACGGCATCCACGACCTCCACGGGAACGGCGACACGACAGGTCACCACTCCCACAGGATCACCAGCCCATGCCTGACCAGTCGAAACATAGTCCTCAAGCCCGGAAAGACAACAGCGTCTCAGGCACGTTGTTCTCTATGACCTGAGTTCTCTATGACCTGAGTTCTCTATGACCTGAGCCACTCCAGGATGTCCCGGTTGAGGACGTCGGGGTGGGTCGACAGCATGCCGTGCGGGTAGCCCTCGTAGGTCTTCAGCGTGCCGTTCTTCAGGAGCTTCACGGACAGCGGCGCCGCGTCCTCGTAGGGCACGATCTGGTCGTCCGTGCCGTGCATCACCAGCACCGGCACCTCGATCTGCTTCAGGTCCTCGGTGAAGTCGGTCTCCGAGAAGGCCTTGATGCACTCGTAGTGGGCGTTGGCGGCGCCCATCATCCCCTGCCGCCACCAGTTGTCGACCAGTCCCTGGGAGACCTCCGCGCCGGGCCGGTTGAAGCCGTAGAACGGACCGGAGGCCACCTCCTTGTAGAGCTGGGAGCGGTTGGCCGCGAGGGAGGCGCGGAATCCGTCGAAGACCTCGATCGGCGTGCCTTTGGGGTTGCTCTGCGACTTGACCATGACGGGCGGCACCGCGCCCACCAGGACGGCCCTCGCGACGCGCCCCGGCTTGGCCCGCGCCACATACCGGGCCACCTCTCCGCCGCCGGTGGAGTGCCCGATGTGCACGGCGTCACGCAGGTCCAGGGCGTCGGTCAGCGCCGCGACGTCGGCGGCATAGGTGTCCATCTCGTGACCGCCGGCGGTCTGCTCGGAGCGTCCGTGGCCGCGCCGGTCGTGGGCGATCACCCGGTGGCCCTGCTGGAGGAAGAACAGCATCTGGGCGTCCCAGTCGTCGGCACTGAGCGGCCAGCCGTGATGGAAGACCACGGGCTGCCCGTCACGCGGCCCCCAGTCCTTGTAGAAGACGGCCGTACCGTCAGACGTCGTGACCGTGCCCATGACTGCTCCTCCACCTGGAGAGGGACTGCACAGCATCCGGCAGTCCTTCCTTTCACTGCCGGATGCACGCCCATCACCCTACGCTCGAGCGACGAAGCGCTCATCTCGGGATGTTCTGGACACATTGCGAGCGCGGCGACACCCCGCGCGACAGCCCCTGCTGTGTCAGAGCTCACCGGAGGGCGGGTTGCGGCTCTAGCCGTCTCCTGGTGCAGAATGCTGCTTTTTTGCTCGCGCCGAGCCGAAGAATGCGCAGGTCAGACGAGGGTTGCGGCTCTTACCCCCGCGTCGTTCATCCTCGGCTCCGCTGCGGGAAACCCCGCAGCTTCCGGAGCGCGGAGCCACGTCGCTCCGCCTGTGCGTGCGAAGGGCACGCCTGACCAGAGGAAGCCAGATGAACTTGTACGTACTCGTGCTCGCCATGGTTGTCGTCATCCAGTTGCTCGTCGTGGCATCGACGCTCGGCACTGCGGTGCACATCCGGCCCTCCCTCAACGAGCCCCTCAAAGTGGCGATGACGAGCGTGACGGTGACGGCGTCACTGATGGCTGCGCTGGTTGCCTTGGCACGTTGAACGGCCGAGGGGATCTCCTGCCCTGAGGGTGTCGTCCCATGCTCTCCACTCGGCAGGGACAGCCGGGAGCCCCGGCCCACGACGGGTCGAGGCTCCCGTCCGCTCAGAATCTCAACCGGAGTTGCGGCTTCCGTCACAGCCGCTGCCGTCGGTTTCTGATTTCGTGATCTTGACCAATGGGACGTAGCCGCAGCTCTTCCGCCAGATGGGGCAGGGTAGCGGGTGGGCCGTCGTGCGGCAGCCCGTGTCCGATCTGCTGACGCTCGCCCTCCTGGGCGTCCTGCTGCCGGCCATGGCGGGGATGGCGCTGGCGTTGCTGGTCCGGCTGGAGGAGCGGCCGGGGCACGGAGAGCGGGGCTGGATGGTGCTGCTCGTTCCGGTGATCGGGGGCGGGACGGCGGGGCTGGCGCCCCAGCTGCTCTGAACGCTCAGAAAACCCAGAAGACCCGCAGCGGTCTCAGCCTCCCCGCCGGTGATCACGGAATGCGCGTCAGCGGGTCGCGAGGAGTTCCAGGGTGTCGATGACGCGGTTGGAGAAGCCCCACTCGTTGTCGTACCAGGCGACGACCTTGATGTGGCGGCCGTCGACGCGGGTGAGGGCCGAGTCGAAGATCGAGGAGGCGGGGTTGCCCGTGATGTCGGAGGAGACCAGCGGGTCCTCCGAGTACTCGAGGATGCCGGCGAGCGGGCCCTCGGCGGCCGTGCGGTAGGCGGCGAGGACGTCGTCGCCGGTGACGTCGCGGGCGACGGTCGTGTTGAGCTCGACGATCGAGCCGACCGGCACCGGCACGCGGATCGAGTCGCCGGAGAGTTTGCCGTCGAGGTTCGGCAGTACGAGGCCGATGGCCTTCGCGGCGCCGGTCGTGGTCGGCACGATGTTGACGCCGGCGGCGCGGGCGCGGCGGGCGTCGCGGTGCGGGCCGTCCTGCAGGTTCTGCTCCTGCGTGTAGGCGTGCACGGTGGTCATGAACCCGTGCTCGATGGAGGCGAGTTCGTCGAGGACCTTGGCCAGCGGCGCGAGGGCGTTGGTGGTGCAGGAGGCGTTCGAGACGATGGTGTGCACGTCCGGGTCGTAGGCCTCGGTGTTGACGCCGTAGGCGAGGGTGACGTCGGCGCCGTCCGAGGGCGCGCTGACCAGGACCTTGCGCGCGCCCGCGTCGAGGTGGGCGCGGGCGGCCTTGGCCGAGGTGAAACGGCCGGTGGCCTCCAGCACGATGTCGACGCCGAGCTCGGACCACGGAAGCTGCGCGGGCTCCCGCTCGGCCAGCACCTTGATCCGGCGGCCGTCGACCACGAGGGTGTCCCCGTCGGTGGTGACCGGGCGGCCGAGCCGGCCGGCGGTGCTGTCGTAGGCGAGCAGTCGGGCGAGTGCGGCGGGCTCGGTCAGATCGTTGACGGCGACGATCTCGAGGGCGCTGTCGCGCTCCAGCAGGGCGCGCAGCACATTGCGTCCGATGCGGCCGAAGCCGTTGATCGCGATACGAGTCATGGTGGTGTCCTGTCCCTTCGGTTCACCACCAGCGTCACGTGCGGCCGGGGGCTCTGACAGCGGCGCGATCGCCATGGTTCGCAAGGATCGTGCCAGCGCAGCGGGCCCGCCCTACGTGCCCTGGGCGAAGGTGCGCCGGTACTGGGTGGGGGTGGTGCCGAGGATGCGCCGGAAGTGCAGGCGGAGGTTGGCCCCGGTGCCCAGGCCGACCTCGGCGGCGATCTGCTCCACGCTGTGCTGTGAGCGTTCCAGCAGCTCACGGGCGGCGTCGATGCGGGCGCGCATCACCCACTGCATCGGGGTGTAGCCGGTGTCCTCGACGAAGCGGCGCGAGAAGGTGCGCGGGGAGACCGCCGCGTGCCGGGCGAGCATCTCCAGGGTGAGGGGCTCGCCGAGCCGGCGCAGCGCCCACTCGCGGGTCGCGGCGAACCGCTCGCCGAGCGGCTCGGGGACGCTGCGCGGCACGTACTGCGCCTGGCCGCCGCTGCGGTAGGGGGCCGCGACCAGGCGCCGGGCGGCATGGTTCGAGGCGGCCACGCCGAGGTCGCCGCGCAGGATGTGCAGGCACAGGTCGATGCCGGAGGCGGCGCCGGCCGAGGTCAGCACGCTGCCCTCGTCGACGAACAGCACGTTCTCGTCGACCTTGATCGACGGGTGCTTGGCGGCGAGGGCGCGTGCGTAGTGCCAGTGGGTGGTGGCGCGGCGGCCGTCCAGCAGGCCGGTGGCGGCGAGGGTGAAGGCGCCGGTGGAGATGGCGGCGAGCCGGGTGCCCCGCTCGTGGGCGGCGAGCAGCGCCTCGACGACGGCCGGCGGCGGGTCGTCGCGGTCGGGGTTGCGGTGGCCGGGGATGAAGACGATGTCGGCCCAGGCGAGTGCGTCCAGACCGTCGGCGACGGAGTACGACAGGCCGTCGGCGCCGGTCACAAGGCCGGGGGCCGCCCCGCACACCCGCACCTCGTAGGGCATGCTCGCGCGGGTCGTGAACACCTGCGCGGGGATGCCGACGTCGAGCGGCTTGGCACCCTCGAGCACGAGAACGGCGACGCGACGCAGACGGGAGGAGACGGGCACGGGGCCAGAGTACGAGGGCCGTGGGGAGGGGGAGGCGCCGCGAGCGGGGGTGAGAAACGGGGGCCAAGCGCCCCCCGGTAGGCCCCTCCTTCACCGGCGCCGGATCAACGAGGGCGTCAGCGGGAGGCGCGCCGCTCCGGTTCGCCCTGGGTCGCCTGCAGGTCCGCCAGGAGTTCCGCCTGGCCGGCCAGGACGCCGGAGAGGATGGTCCGGGCGACGCGCAGCAGCTCGGCGACATGGGGGCTGGTGAGGGAGTAGTGGACGGTGGAGCCCTCCTTGCGGGTCACCACCAGGTTGGCCCGGCGCAGCACGGCCAGCTGCTGGGAGAGGTGGGCCGGTTCGATGCCCACTTCGGGGAGCATCTCGGCGACCGCGTGCTCGCGTTCGCTGAGCAGCTCCAGGACCCGGATGCGGGCCGGGTGGCCGAGGGTTTTGAAGAACTCGGCCTTCAGCTGGTAGAGCGGCGTGCTCATCGTGCCGTCGCCTCCCCAGCGGTCCGGCCGCACGGTCCCGTCGGCCGCGCCCCGGCGCATCGCGTCCACACACTCGTCACCCACATGCGGCCCATCCTCGCCTGCGGCACGGGCCGCAGGCGAGCGAGGCGGTGTGAAGTACGTCGCGTAGGGGCCAGGGTCTCCGCCGCGCAAGGGCCCGGGGTCCACTCCGCGTCGACCGCGGGCTCAGCGCAGGGCGCCGTCCTCGGCGGTGCTCGGGGTGCGGGCGGGCGGGACGGTGAGGACGCCGGTGGTCTCCAGGTGGTCCCGGGCGGCGCGGATGGCCTCGGGGGTCGTCGCGAACTCCCGGCCCGTGGGCCGCAGCAGCTCCAGCGCGCCGACCGAGTCGAGGACCTGGCGCTGGCCGGGGCGTATGCCGGAGGCGAGGACGAGGATGCCGCGCCGGTTGAGCTTCTCCACCGCGTCCTTCAGGACCAGGGCGCCGGTGGCGTCCATGGTGGTCACCCGGGACATGCGCAGGATGACCACGCGGACGTCGGCCACCTCGGACAGCTCCAGCAGGAAGCGGTGGGCGGCGGCGAAGAACAGCGGGCCGTCGATGCGGTAGGCGACGATGTGCTCGGCGAGCAGCGCGTGCTCCTCGGCGCTGTGGTCGCCGCGGTCGAGGGGGACCTGGTCGAGGCGGGCCTGCTTGGCCACGGCGCGCAGGGCCAGGGCCCCGGCGACGAGCAGGCCGGTGATCACGGCGTAGACGAGGTCGAAGGCGAGGGTGGCGACCGCGGTCAGGACGAGGATCAGCGCGTCGGAGCGGGTGGCCTTCGCCATGGCCCGCAGGGAGCCGACCTCGACCATGCGGATCGCGGTGGCCAGCAGGACGCCGGCCAGCGCGGCGAGCGGGATCCGGGACACCAGGGGTGCCGCCGCGAAGACGATCACGGCGAGGACCGCGGCGTGGGTGAGGGAGGCGAGGCGGGAGCTCGCGCCGGTGCGGACGTTGACCGCGGTGCGGGCGATGGCGCCGGTCGCGGGGACGCCGCCGAAGAGGGGCGAGGCGATGTTGGCCAGGCCCTGGCCGAACAGTTCGCGGTCCGGGTCGTGCTTCTGGCCGACCGTCATGCCGTCGGCGACGGAGGCCGACAGCAGGGACTCCAGCGCGGCCAGGGCGGCGACCGCCACCGCGGGGGCGAGCAGCGTGCCCAGCTCGCCGGGGTCGAGGAAGGACAGCGAGGGCGCGGGGAGTCCGGCGGGGAGATCGCCGATGGGCTGTGCGTCGTCCAGGCCGACGGCCTGGACGACGACCGTCGCGGCGACGACCGCCACGATGGAGAAGGGCACGGCCGGGCGCAGCCGGGCGCCGATCAGCATGACCGCGGCCACCGAGACCGCGAGGGCGACGGCCGTCCAGTTCGGGGAGTGGAAGAACTCCTCGACCGCCCGCCAGGTGACGACGAGCACCCGCTCGCCTTCCGGCTTGGGCACGCCGAGGGCGTTGGGCACCTGCTGCAGGGCGATCACACAGGCGATGCCGAGGGTGAAGCCCTCCACGACCGGTGCGGGCACGTACTGCATGTACTTGCCGGCCCGCAGCGCGGCGAGGACGACCAGCATCAGCCCGGCCAGCAGACCGACGGTGAGCACTCCGCCCGGGCCGTGCTGGGCGACGATCGGGACGAGCACCACGGTCATGGCGCCGGTGGGACCCGACACCTGGAGGTTGGAGCCGCCGAACAGGGCGGCCAGGGCGCCCGCGACCACGGCGGTGGCCAGGCCGGCCTCCGCGCCGAGCCCGGAGGACACCCCGAAGCCCAGCGCGAGCGGCAGCGCCACGATCGCGACGGTCAGCCCGGCCAGCAGGTCCCGGCGGGGATCGCGGCCCATCTCCTTCAGGTCGGCGCGGGCAGGCAGCAGCGAGACGATCCGGGCCCCGGCCCGGCGGATCCAGGAGCTCATCGCGCGGCGACCTCGCCGTCCCGCAGCTCGGCCAGCAGCTCGTTGCGGCCGGCCAGCATCTCGGTGAGGATCCGGCGCGCGGCCCGCATCAGGTCGGCCACGTCACCGCCGGCCAGCTCGTAGACGACGGTCGATCCCTCGCGGGTGGCCGTGACGATCCCGGACCGCCGCAGCACCGCCAGCTGCTGGGAGAGGCTGGAGGGCTCCACCTCGATCTCGGTGAGCAGCTCGCGCACCGGCCGCGGCCCCTCCTGCAGCAGCTCCAGCACCCGGATCCGCACCGGGTGCCCGAGCATCCGGAAGAACTCGGCCTTGGCCTGGTACAGCGGAACGGACACGACTCCTCGGATTCCCCAGCTTGTGGACGGACTCCCGCGGGCGCCTGCCCGGCGCCGGACGGGACGACGGCGGGCGGCATCTGCGGGGATGACCAGCAAAGCATCTAATCAATTGCGAATTTTTGCAATTCGTCAATCCACCGATGCCCGGTGGAGCCGGGAGCGCGATGCCCCGGGAAGCCGGAAACGGGGAGGCCGCCAGCGGGGAAGCCGCAAGCGGGGAAGCCGGGTCAGGCCTTCTTGACCACGCTGGACTTCAGCTGCATCGCGCCGAAGCCGTCGATCCTGCAGTCGATGTCGTGGCCGTCGACGCCGTCGACCAGACGGATGCCGCGCACCTTGGTGCCGGCCTTGATCCCGGTGGGGTGGCCCTTGACCTTGAGCGCCTTCACGACGACCACGCTGTCGCCGTCCTGCAGCACATTGCCGACGGGGAGTCGCGGACCACGCGCTCGCCGGAGTTGCCGGCCTCCTCGGCGGCGGTGTCGGCGGGCGACCACTCATGGGCGCACTCCGGGCACACCACCAGGGTGTTCATCTCGTACGTGTAGGCGCAGGAGCACTTGGGGCAAGGGGGAAGGTTCTCTGTCACCCCGAGAGGGTGACCGGCGGGCTCAATGGCCCGGCCCGTCCTCGGGCTGGCACCGGGGGCACCACACCGTGCCCCGGCCCGCCAGCCGGGAGCGGCGCAGCGGGCCGCCGCAGCGGGGGCAGTGCGGGTCGGGGTCGTCGCGGTGCCCGGTGAGCCAGGTGTCGCGGGGCGGTACGCGGCCGGCGGCGACCGCGGAGCGCAGGGTGCGGCGCATGACGGTGTACAGCCGCCGCCGTTCGGCCTCGGTGAGGTCGCTCGCGCGTCGGGCGGGGGTGACCCGGGCCCGCCAGAGCACCTCGTCCGCCAGCAGATTGCCCAGCCCGGCCAGGGCGGACTGGTCGGTGAGGGCTGCCTTGACCTTGGCGCGGCGCTCCGCCAGCGCGGCCTCGAACTGCTCGCGGTCCACCGCCAGGGCGTCGGGCCCCTGGCCCTCCAGCAGCCGGTCGGCCGCGGCGTCGTCCTCCAGCAGCCACAGGCCCTTCAGCTTGCGCTGGTCGCGGTAGTGGAGCCGGTGCCCGCCGGTCAGGGTGAACAGCACCCGGTCGTGGGCGTGGACCGGGTCGTCGGGGCGGGCGCAGAGCAGGCTGCCGGTCATGCCGAAGTGCAGCGCCAGCACGGGGCCGCCGGTGCGGGCCAGCAGCCACTTGCCGTGCCGCCGGGCCTCGGTGAACCGCCGCCCTTCGAGCGCTTCGCTCAGCCGCCGCGCACCCACTCCGTGCAGGACGCCCGGATCGCGTACGTCGACCCGGCGGACCGTCCGGCCCAGCGCACAGGACTCCAGCACCCCGCGGAACCCCTCGACATCCGGCAGCTCGGGCATGGGGAACCTCCTCTCCGCCCGTGTCCCCGGGGCCGGAACCGCGGGCACGTCGCGGTTCCGGCCCCGGAGGGGGACCAGGCAGTTCCCGGGTGCCCCGGAGAGCGGGGCTGTCCCGGGTGCCTGGGGGGAAGTGCGCCTCCCGGGTTCCCTGGAGCGAAAGGAAGGGCGCTTCCCGACCGCCCCCGAAGGGCGGGGCTCGTCCCGGACTGCCCCCGGGCGGCGGGGGCCGGCCGGAATGCTGCAGGGCCAAGTGCCTACTGCTGCAGCCACACCGCCTGGTCCGACGGCAGCAGGCCGTCCTTCAGGGGCCCGCTGGCGAGCAGGACGGAGGAGTGCGGCGGCAGCTCGCAGGGCTCCGGGGAGAGGTTGATGACGCAGACGAAGCCCGGGGAGCGGGTGAAGGCGAGCACGCCCTCCGGGGCGTCCTGCCAGGTGAGGCTGCCGTCCCCGAGGGCGGGGTGCTCGCGGCGCAGCCTGAGGGCCGTGCGGTAGAGCTCCAGCATGGAGTCCGGGTCGCCGGTCTGCGCGGCCACGCTGTAGCGCGCCCAGCCGGCCGGCTGCGGCAGCCAGGGGGACGCGGTGGCGTCGTCGGGGCTGAAGCCGTAGGGGGCGCTGTCGCCGGACCACGGGATGGGCACACGGCAGCCGTCGCGGCCGCGGTCGGTGTGACCGGAGCGCTCCCAGACCGGGTCCTGCAGCACCGACTCGGGGAGGTCCTCGACCTCGGGCAGGCCGAGCTCCTCGCCCTGGTAGATGTAGGCGCCGCCGGGCAGGGCGAGCATCAGCAGGGCCGCGGCGCGGGCCCGGCGGGTGCCCAGCTCCAGGTCGAGGGGGCCCTCGGGGACGTGGCGCTCGTTGGCCAGCCAGCGCCGGACGCGTTCGCGGCCGAAACGGCTGGGGTGGCGCATGACGTCGTGATTGGACAGCACCCAGGTCGCGGGTGCCCCGACGGCGCCGAGCATGGCGAGGGAGTCGTCGATGACGTGGCGCAGGTCCTTGGCGTCCCAGCCCGACATCAGGAAGTTGAAGTTGAACGCCGTGTGCAGGCCGTCCGGGCGGACGTAGGCGGCGAGCCGCTCGGGGGTGTCGGCCCATGCCTCGGCGACGAAGCAGCGGTCGCCGGGGTACTCGTCGGCGATCTTGCGCCAGACCCGGTAGATGTCGTGGACCTCGTCGCGGTCCCAGTGCGGGTGGTCCTGGTGCGGGCGGGACGGCTCCGCACCGGGGTCGCGGCGGGGCGGCAGGTCGGGCAGGTCGGGGTGTTTGACCAGGCCGTGCGCCACGTCGATGCGGAAGCCGTCCACGCCACGGCTCAGCCAGAAGCGCAGGATCGACTCGAACTCCGCGAGCACGTCCGGGTGCTGCCAGTTGAGGTCGGGCTGTTCGGGGGCGAAGAGGTGCAGGTACCACTCGCCGTCGGGGACGCGGGTCCAGGCGGGGCCGCCGAAGCAGGAGACCCAGTCGTTGGGCGGCTCGGCGCCGCCCGGCCCGCGGCCCTTGCGGAAGATGTAGCGCTCACGCTCCGGACTGCCCGGTCCCGCCTCCAGCGCGGCGCGGAACCAGGCGTGCTGGTCGGAGGTGTGGTTGGGCACGATGTCCGGGATGACGCGGATCCCCTGCTCATGCGCCTCCTCGATCAGCCGCTCCGCCTCGGCCGTGGAGCCGAACAGCGGGTCGATCTCCCGGAAGTCGGCCACGTCGTAACCGTGGTCCGCCATGGGCGACTTGTACCAGGGGTTGATCCAGATGGCGTCCACACCCAGCGACTTCAGATACGGCAGACGGGAGCGGATGCCGGCGATGTCACCGACGCCGTCGCCATTACCGTCGGCGAAGCTGCGGATGTAGACCTGGTAGATGACGGCGCTGCGCCACCAGGGTGCTGCGGTGCCGGACATGGGCGTCGAGTACTCCTGAGCAAGAGGGAACGGTCGAACGGACTTCGATACGGGGCTACTGGGCTGCTACTTGGCCGCGCCGGCGGTGAGGCCGGCGACGATCCGGCGCTGGAACAGCAGCACCATGATCACCAGGGGGATGGTGACCACGACGCCGGCGGCCATCTGGCTGCCGAAGGGGGTCTCCCACGTCGTGGCCCCGGTGAACTTGGAGATGGCGACCGGCGCGGTCTGCATCCCGGGGCGGTTGGTCATCGACAGGGCGATGAGGAACTCGTTCCAGGCCGCGATGAAGGTGATGATCGCGGTGGTGAAGATGCCCGGCGCGGCCAGCGGAATGATGATCTTGCGGAAGGCCTGGCCCCGGGTGCAGCCGTCCACCATGGCGGCGTGCTCCAGCTCGTCCGGCATCTGCCGGAAGAACGTGGTCAGGTTCCACACCGCCAGCGGCAGCGCGAAGGACATGCTCGGCACGATCATCGACTGGTAGGTGTTGATCCAGCCGATGTCGGTGAACAGCTTCAGCAGCGGCACCACGATCGACACCACCGGGAACATCGAGGTGGCGATGATCAGGGTGAGGATCAGCCGCTTGAAGCGGAACTCCAGCCGCGCCATGGCATACGCGGTGAACGTCGCCAGCAGCAGCGCCGCCACGGTGGTGACCCCGGCGACGACCAGGCTGTTGAGCAGCGCCCGCCCGAACCCCTGGGCCGGGTCGAACACCCTCGTGTAGTTCTCGAAGGACACCGGCGAGGGCAGCAGCGAGGTCTCGAAGATGTCCGAGCTGCGGCGCAGGCTGGAGACCAGCATCCAGTAGAAGGGGGCGAGGCAGTAGATCACCACCCCCGCCACTCCCGCGTACAGCAGGCCGCCCTGCCAGCGCCGCCGCGCCGGCCGCCGCTTGATCGTGAGCGTGGGGGCAGTCATGCCGTCACCTCCGCGGACTTGCGGCGCCGGCCGAACCTGCGGCTCCGCTCCGGCGCGCCGGTGTCACCGACCAGGTCGGTGCCCAGCAGCCGGACGAATGCCAGCGCGATCAGGAAGACATAGATGAAGAGGATCACCGCGTAGGCGGAGGCCGGTCCGAAGCGGACGTTGGACGCCTCGTTCTGGGCGAGCATCGACAGCGTCTCCACCGAGTTCTTCTGCGCGCCGATCAGGATGTACGGCAGGTCGAACATCCTGAGCGCGTCCATACAGCGGAAGAGCACCGCCACCAGCAGCGCGGGCTTCACCAGCGGCAGGGTGACGTGCCAGAAGCGGCGGGCCCGGCTGGCGCCGTCGATGCGGGCGGCCTCGTACACCTCCTTGGGGATCACCTGGAGGCCGGCGAGGACGAGCAGGCCGATGAACGGTGCCGTCTTCCACACCTCGGCGACGATCACCGCGATCTTGGCCTGGAAGCCCTCGGAGGTCCACAGGATCTGCCGGCCGAGAAGGGCGTTGGCCACGCCGTCGCTGTTGAAGATCCACCGCCACAGCAGACCGGAGATGGCCGTGGGCACGGCCCAGGGAATCAGGATGCCCGCCCGCACGAAGCCGCGGCCGCGGAACGCCTTGTGCATGATCAGGGCCATGGCGACCCCGATCACCGTCTCCAGGGTGACCGTGACGACGGTGAAGAACGTGGTGTTCCAGAAGGCGTTCCAGAACCGCTCAGCGGCCTCGCCGAAGATGTCGGCGTAGTTCCGCAGGCCCACGAACGGCTCGGTCTCGCTGATGAACCCGGTCTCCGGGTCCAGGCCCTTCGGCCCGAACAGCGACTCGTGCAGCGCCATCACCGTCGGGTAGAGCACCACGACGGCCAGCACCAGCAGCGTCGGGGACACCAGCAGGGCGGCCATGCGCGCGGTGCCGCTCGTGGCGCGGGCGCCCTTGCGCTTGCGTCCGCCCGGGGCGG
This sequence comes from Streptomyces thermospinosisporus, assembly GCF_039526425.1. Classification (NCBI taxonomy): domain Bacteria; kingdom Bacillati; phylum Actinomycetota; class Actinomycetes; order Kitasatosporales; family Streptomycetaceae; genus Streptomyces; species Streptomyces thermospinosisporus. The sequence continues at coordinate 48,767 of NZ_BAAAIZ010000128.1, read as the reverse complement.
GACGTTCCGTACGGCCCGGCAGGGTCCGGGCGCCGGTCACGACGTCCGCGTCCGGGGGCGGCGGCGGGGGAACACGGGTGTGCGACATCGGCCCGCCTCCTCACCGCGCGACGGACTTCTGCAGGTCGGCCTGCAGCGCCTTCAGCGCCTCGGCGCTGCTCTTGGAGCCGGTCAGCGCGGCATACGCCTCCCGCTGGATCGACGCGGTCACATCGCCGTAGGGCACCACCCGCGGACGGGGCACGGCGCGCAGGATGGACTCCTTGAGCACCGGCAGGTACGGGTACTGGTCGATCAGCTCCCGGTCGTCGTACAGGGAGGCGTAGGGCGGGGCGAGCGAGGCCTCCTTCAGGAAGGTCTCCGTGCTCTGCTCGCTGCTCATGAACTTGATGAAGTCCAGCGCCGTCGCCTTGTTCTTGGCGAACGAGGAGATGGCCAGGTTGTGGCCGCCGAGGCTGGAGGAGCCGGGGCCGTTCAGGCCGGGCAGCGGGGCGACCGCGAACTTGCCCTTGATGTCGCTCTTCTGGGCGTGGGAGTAGACGTAGGGCCAGTTGCGCAGGAAGACCAGCTTGCCGTTCTGGAAGGCCTGGCGGCCGTCCTCCTCGAGGTAGGTGACGGCCTTCTTGGGGATGGTGCCGTCCTTCAGCGAGCCGACCAGGAAGTCCAGGCCCTTCTTCGCCTCCGGGGTGTCTACGTTCGGCTTGCCGTCGGGACCGGTGACCACGCCGCCCGCCGAGTGCACGGCCTCGGAGAAGTTCACGGTCAGGCCCTCGTACTTCTGGAACTGACCGGCGTAGCAGGAGACCCCCTTGCCCTCGGGCAGCTTCTGGACCTTTGCGCAGGCGTCCTTCATCTCCGCCCAGGTCTTCGGGGGAACCTTGACACCGGCCTTCTTCAGCAGGTCGCTGCGGTAGTAGAGCAGGCCGCCGTCGGAGCTGTGCGGGACCGCGTAGAGGCCGTCGCGGTACTTGGCGGTCTCCACCACCGGCTTGAGCATCTTGCCGAGCGGGAACTGCTTCTCGGGCAGCCGGTCGATCCACTGGTGGGCGGCGAACTCCGAGGTCCACACGACGTCGAGGGAGAGCACCGTGTAGGCGTCGGACTTCGTCTCCGCGTTCTGGATCATCTGCTGCCGCTGGGCGTCCGCGTCCGTGGGCAGCTGGATGAAGGTGACCTTCTCGTCCGGGTGCTGCTTGTTCCACCGGTCGATCATCGGCTGGATGGTGCCGGTGGTGTCCTTGGCGGCCACGTAGCTGATGGGCCCGCGCCCCTCGAACGAGGCGGGGCCGGCCTGCCCTGAGCCGCCGTCACCGGAGGAGCCGCAGGCGGTGAGGAGCAGCCCGCCCACGGTGAGCACGGCCGCACACGGAATCGCTCGGGTGCTTCTGGTCTTCACTGGATCTCCTGGTCGCACGTCGTACGGGCGCATACGGGGGGAGTTTGTGACTGCGTTGTCATATGCAGACGAATTGACGTTTCCGCAGTTCAGGGCACAGGTAGGGGTAGAGCGGGCGAAGGACGGGGCCCTCTCCCGTGACAACGCTTGCACGCTAGGGTCGACCCCGGCTGAAGTCAATGCGTTACGTCGGGGTAATGAAAGGAAAGCAACCGCGCAGGACACGGCTTACTGACCTGTATGTTCCGTTTCCTTCCTCCGTGACAGCGCTGTCACGCGAGGGGTCCCGGCAAGCGTTTCCTGTGCTAACGTCCAGCTCATGCCACCTGCTCAGCGCCACCCCACGATGGCCGATGTGGCCGAACGGGCCGGGGTCTCCACCTCCACGGTCTCGCGCACCCTGCGCGGGCTGTCCACCGTCTCCCCCGAGGTCCGCGCGCGGGTCGAACGGGCCGCACGCGAGCTGAACTTCGCCGTGTCACGGCAGGCGGCCAGCCTGGTGACCGGCAAGACCGGGAACGTGGCGGTGCTGGTGCCCACGCTGGACGCGTGGTTCATGGGCGCGGCCCTGTCCAGCCTCGGCCCGCTGCTGCGGTCGGCCGGCATGGAGCTGAGCGTCTACCTCATCCCCGACATGGCCGAGCGGATCTCGTTCTTCGACCGCCTCCCCGCCCGGCGCAACGCCGACGCGCTGCTGGTGTTCTCCTTCGACCTCAACGACAAGGAGACGGCGCGCCTCGACGACCTCGGCATGCCGGTCATCTACGTCAGCCAGCACGTCGACGGGCGGCCCAGCGTCTACGTGGACGACGTGGCCGCGGCCGCGGCCGGCACCCGGCATCTGCTGAACCTCGGCCACCGCCGGATCGCGTTCCTGCACACCGTCGGCGCCAGCGGCTTCTCCTTCAGCTCCAACGAGCGGCTGCTCGGCTACCAGCAGGCGCTGACCGAGGCGGGCATCCCGGTCGACGAGGACCTGATGGCCGGCATCCACACCCGCGACAAGCGGAGCACCGCCGAGGCGCTGGGCAACCTGCTGAGCCTGCGGGAGCCGCCGACCGCGGTCTTCGCCGAGCAGGACGAGGTCGCCGTGGCCGCGCTGTGGACGCTGCGCCGGACGCGGATCCCGGTGCCGGAGCGGATGTCCGTGCTGGGCTTCGACGATCAGCCGCTGGCGGACTGGTTCGATCTGTCGACGGTGGCCCAGTCACCGAAGGACATCGGGCGCGAGGCCGGGGAACTGGCCCTGTCGCTGATCAACGAGCCGGACGCCGCGGACCGTTGCCGGCACATCGTGCTGCCCACGTACGTCATCCCGCGCTCCACCACCGCGCCGCCGCCCGCCGAGGAGGGCGAGCCCCGGGTCAGCGGCTGATGCGCACCCGCCTCGACTCGGTCACCTGGTCCACGTCCGACGTCCTGACCGTCAGCCGCAGCGTCCACTCACCGGCCAGCGGCAGGGTCAGGTCACTGGTGGCCCAGTAGCCGCCCCGGTCGGTGAGATTGGCGTCGATCGGCCCGACGCCCTGGGACTCCAGCGTGAAGGTCATCCGCACCTCCGGCACGGCGACCAGGCCGTCGTCGGCGCCGAAGACGACCGCCTGGACCCCGTTCTCGCCGACCCGGGCGGGGTCGAGCGAGACCTGCACCCATCCGGTGCCGCCCGGGGCGCCCGTGTCGAAGGGGACCTGGAACGTGGCCGCGCCGGGCAGCCCGGCGACGGGGGCCGCCGCGGTCCCGCCGGACGCCGCCTCCGCCTCGGCGCGGGCCGGGAGGGTGCTGGTCAGGACGGTCGTCACCAGCAGTACGACGGCGGCGACCAGCACCTCGGCGAGCACGGAGCGGCGCAGGGCACGGCGGTGCGGATCGGCCTCGTCCGGCGCCGGGGACTGCGGCTCGTCCGTCTCCTCGGGCGGCGTCGACGAGCGGCCGGCGTCCCCGTCACCGGCCGACGTGACCGGCAGCTCGCTTCCGACGGCGGGCGGCGGTGCCTGCCCGGCCGCGTTCGTGCCGGCGGCGGACACCCCGACCAGCTCCGGCACCGGCTGCGACACGGGCGGCTCCTCGGTCCGCGCGACCAGGCGGGCCGTCCAGCGGCGGGACAGGCCCGCGACCAGCAGCAGCGCGGCCACCAGGGCCAGCTTCACCAGCAGGGTCCGCCCGTAGGTCGTCCCGGTGAGCGCCGGCCAGGAGCCGAGGCCGCGCCAGGACTGGTAGACGCCGGTCACCGCGAGCACGACCACGCAGGCGAAGGCCAGTTGGGAGAACCGGGCGACCGTGGCGGGCGAGACCGGCCGCCGGGCCCGGTGGAGGGTGAGGAGCAGCGCGGTCAGGCCGCCCAGCCAGCAGGCCGTCGCCAGCAGATGCACCACCGAGGAGGTCATCGCCACCGGCACCTGGACCCCGGCGGAGGCGTGCTCGGCCGCCGCCCAGGTGAGGGCCAGACCGACGGCGAGGACGGCACCGGCCGCAAGCTGGACACAGTGCCTGAGCCCGGGCGTGCGGCGCCGGGCGAGCAGCACCAGGGCCGCCCCCGTCACCAGGACCAGCGCCAGCCGGACCAGCAGGGCGAGGCCCGGGCGCCCGGTGAGGGCCTTGCCCACGGCGGAGGAGTCGAACGCGGTGGCCGGTGAGGTGCCGTTCTCGTAGGGGGCGCGCAGCACCAGCAGCACCACGGTGCCGGCCAGCAGCGTCCACCAGCCGGTGAGCAGCGGCAGCCGCAGCGGGCGGGTGTCGGCGGGACGGCACCGCACCGCGAACACCGCCGCGCCGATCAGCAGAACGGCGCCGATGTACGCGAGATAGCGGGCGGTGTCGTAGAGGCTCGCGGTGACCGGGTGCTCGTCCGGGTCGGCGGGGGCGGCGGGCGCGGTGGGCGAGGGCTTGCCGACGGAGAAGGTGAAGGCGCCGGACACCGGGTGGCTGTCGGCGGAGATCACCCGCCAGGCGACCGTGTAGGTGCCCTCGGCCAGGTCGCCGGGCAGGGCGACGCGGGCGGTGTCGGAGGCGTCCCGGGCGTGCTCCGGCTCGCCGAGGTGAACCCGGCGGTTGTCGGGGCCGTAGATCCGGAACGAGTCCTCCAGCAGCCCGACGGACTCCGTGAAGGAGAGGGTGATGTGCCGGGGAGCGGTCCTGACGACGCTGCCGTCCTGCGGGTCGGAGGAGCGCAGCGCGGCATGGGCGCCCGCCGGGGCGGCGCTGCCCAGGAGCAGCAGCACCAGCAGGGAGCCCAGCAGCATCAGCCGCGGCAGCCGCCGGTGCCCCGGACCGCCGGCGACCCCGGCCGGCCCGCGCCCTCCCCCGCCGGTCCCGGTCACCTCGTCTGGCAGCCCTCGCACGAACCACTCGCCTCCTGGCCTCGCCTCCGGGTTAGTACGGACGGCAGGCACATTGTGCTCACCCAGCCCGGGCCGCAATGACCCCGGACTCCCTCACCAGGTCGGGCGGGCCGAGGCTCCTCCGTCGACGAGCAGGTCGTGGCCGGTCACCCAGGAGGCGAGGGGGGAGGCCAGCCAGGCGCAGGCGTCGCCGATGTCCTCGGGGCGGCCCAGGCGGCCGGTGGCGGTGGCGCGGCGCCAGCGGGTCACGCCCTCCGGCCAGTCCTCCTCCAGCCCCTCCCGGTCGATCAGTCCGGGCGAGACCGTGTTGACGCGCACGCCCCAGGGCCCGTACTCGAGGGCCGCCGAGCGGGCGTGCATCACCACCGCCGCCTTGGAGGCGCAGTAATGCGCATGGGCCGGGGCGGGCAGGCGGGCCTCGACGGAGGCGATGTGGGTGACGGAGCCGCCGCCGTGTTCCCGCATCAGCTCGGCCGCGGCCTGGGTGCAGGCGAAGGCGCTGGTGACGTTGGTGTCCAGCACCGCCCGCCACTCGGCCGCCGTCATGCCGGCCAGCTCCTGGAGGGGCTGCACTCCCGCGTTGTTGACCAGCGCGGTCAGCTTGCCGCCGCCCCACTCGGCCGCCCGGGCCACCAGGCCCCGGCAGGCGTCCTCGTCGGTGAGGTCGGCCCCGGCCAGCACGACCGCCTCCCCGCCCGCCTCCTTGATCCGGGCGGCGGTCTCCTCCGCGGATGTCAGCGCCGTGCGGCAGTGCAGCGCGACCGCGGCGCCCTCCTCGGCGAGGCGGAGCGCGATGCCCCGGCCGAGGCCGCCGCCCGCGCCCGTGACCAGGGCGACCTGTCCCGTCAGCAGTCCATGTCCCGTCATGTGCGGCAGAGTTCCATGATCTGCGCCGCGCGGTGCGGATAGCGGTTGATCAGCTCCGCCGCGTCCCCCTGCTCGTACCCCTCGTAGGTGAACCCAGGTGCCATCGTGCAGCCGAACAGCGTCCACGACCGCCCCGGCGCCACCCGCGCCCCCATCCAGGTCCCGGCGGGCACGGTGAGCTGGACGTGCTGGCCGCCGAGGACGTCGGGACCGAGCACGGGTGTGCGGGAGGTGCCGTCCGGGGAGAGCAGCAGCATCTGCAGCGGATCGCCCAGGTAGTAGTGCCAGATCTCGTCGGCGGGCAGGCGGTGCAGCGCGGAGAAGTCACCGGGCCGGTCGGTGAGCAGGGCGACGATGGCGGTGCCCTCGGGGCGGCCGTCGGGGCGCTGCGGACCGGCCCACATCTGACGGAACCGTCCCCCTTCGCGGGGGATCGGCTCCATACGGAAGTGGGCGACCAGTTCGTCGGGCGTCACCTGCTGAAGGCTACCTCGTGGGTGAGAAAGGCGAGTTGTGCTTTCTTCTCCGGCAAGTACACATCCGGAAGGTCCACCTCGGGAAGCACCACCACCGGGCCCGCCGTGAAGCCCTGCCTCAGGAAGCGGGCGATCGCCTTCTCGTTGGCCACGTCCGGGTCGACCACCACCCGGCGGCGGCCCAGCACCCGGAAGACGTAGGTCGTCATCGCGGTGGTCAGAACGCCGGTCCAACCGGGCCGGGCGGCGCCGTTCTCGGGGGGCGCGATGAGCAAGTGCAGGCCGATGTCGCCGGGTCGGACGGGGTAGCACTCACCGACCCGGTCGGCCTCCGGCTCGTAGGTCTGCAGCAGCGCGGCCGGGGTGCCGTCCTTGACGACGAGGAAGGCGTGGTGGGTCTGCAGGGTGTCCATGTGGGCGTAGATCTCCGCCACTTGACGCTCGGTGAGGCCGTTCATGCCCCAGAAGACGGCGCGTTCCTCGCTGACCCAGCGGTGCAGCAGGGGCGCGTCGGCGGCCACGTCCAGCGGCAGGATGCGCACCCGGCCGAAGCCGTCGATCCGCTGCTCGTGGACGGCCGGGCGGAAGGCGTACGGGTCAGACATCGGTCTCCTTCGTCAGCTGCGCCCAGTCGGTGACGACCGGGACGAGGTCTCCCACGAGCCACAGCGGCTGCTGGTCGCGGTGGTGGGGCGAGCCTGGCACCCCACAGGCGCCGAACGGCACGACCCAGCCGCTGTTCTCGCGCCGGGCCAGGTCCCAGACGTAGCGGGCGGCCGGGCCGCGGGCGGCGAGGTCGGTGACGCCGGGCACGGCCGAGGTGCACAGCACGCAGTCGTGATCGCCGGACAGCCCCGGCTCCCGCTCCGGCGCCTCGGGCGGCAGGGCCCGCCACGGGGCCAGCCGGTGGATGTCGCCCCAGGTGCCGGCGGGCGGCCGGGCGGCCGCCTCCTCGAGCGCCTCGCGCACGATGCCGGTGCGGTCGATGCCGAACAACTCGTCCGCGTTCAGCAGGTGTTCGAGGGCGAAGGCGATGCGCGGCAGCAGCGCCAGCCAGGGCTGGAACACCTCGGGATACGCGGGCGGCGTGGCCAGCGCGGCGAACACCGGCTGCTCCGCGAGCCGCCGTACCACCGCACCGCGCACGGCGGCGTAGCGGGCGGCCTCGGGGCTGCCGGCGTCCATGCGGCGGTCCCAGCCGAGCAGCCGGTCGCGCGACTCGGCGGCCGCGTCGCTCAGTCCTGCGGGGTCGAGGGCGGCGATCCGGTCGAGCAGCGCGGCGGCGGAGGCGAGATGGGTGTCGGTGTGGAGGGCGGGCATGTCGGCGGCGGACCAGCGCTCCCGTCCTGCGAGCAGCGCGGCGATCCGCTCGGCGCGGTGCGGCGGGGCGAACTCGACGCCGAGGGGCTCCGCCGGTCCGCGCTGGTTCGCCATCACGGCTACCCCGTCGGTCAGCCCGGCGCGTGGTGACTCGTGCCACCCCTGCCATGCGTGGCCGGGCTCCCAAGCGGGCACCAGGCGCTGCCGGTTGGCCTCGGCCCGCACCGGCACCCGTCCCGCGACCCGGTGCAGGGTGCCGCCGTCCGTGTCGGCCGCCAAAACGACGTTGACGGGCTCCGTCCACAGGTCCAGGGCCCGGTCGACGTCGCCGACGGTGCGGGCCCGCAGCAGGGGGAGCAGCGCGGAGAAGCCGAGGTCCCCGGTGACGCGGGGCGGGTAGCGCAGGGCGACGGCGAGCGGGGGCGCGGACGGGTCGGCGGGTTCGGCGGGGCCGTCCTCCAGGCCCTCCGGGCCGCCGATGACGACCGGACCGCGGGCCGTCTCGACGACCTCGATCTCCACCGGGTCCTCCCCGGCCACCTCGACGGTCTCCGTGTGCCGGGAGGCGCGCCGCCAGGTGCCGTCGGGGTCCAGGGCCTCGATCCCGGCCCCGGTGCGGCGCAGTTGTTCGCGGTAGAGGTCCTGGTAGTCGGCCATCGCGTTGGTGATGGCCCAGGCGACGGAGCCGGTGTGGCCGAAATGGGCGATGCCCGGGACGCCCGGTACGGCGAGGCCGACGACGTCGAACTCCGGGCAGGACAGGTGGATCTGCTGGTAGACGCCGGGGTCCTCGATGAAGCGGTGCGGGTCCCCGGCGATGACCGCGTGGCCGGTGGTGGTGCGCTCCCCGGCGACCAGCCAGCCGTTGCTGCCGGAGGTGCCGGGTCCGTCGGTGGCGAACAGGCCTATGGCGTCCGCGCCGAAGTGGGCGGCGACCTGCTCGCGCCAGAGCTTCGCGGGGAAGCCGGCGAAGAGGATGTGCGTGGCGAGCCAGACTCCGAGCGGGGTCCAGGGTCTCCACCGCCCCGGCACCAGCCCGGCCCGCCCGAACTCGGGGGCGGACGCCGTACTCAGCCCCTCGTTGACGCCGTCCACATACGCCCGGACCCACTCCGCCGTCTCCGGGTCCCGGCGCTCAAGGGCCTCGAAGCAGCGCTGCGCCGTGTCGGCGAGCCGGGCCCGGCGGGCGAGCCGGTCCCAGGGGAGGGCCTCGGCGCCGAGGAAGGCCGCCGAGGTGCCCTGTAGCCGGTGCCGCTCGACCTCCAGCTGCCAGGCCCGGTCGAGGGCGGTGACCCGGCCCTGGACGCGGGCCAGTTCGAGCGCGCTGTCCGCCCGCAGATGCGGAATGCCCCACGCGTCCCGGAAGATCTCGCCGGCCACTGTGCCCTCATTTCGTGTTAGGTTAGCCTGCCCTAAGTATCAGTGCGGGAATCGTACGCGAAGGGTGAAGAGCCGATGGGGCAGGGGCGGGGATGGGAGGGCGCGGTCCTCAAGCTGATGCGGGCGAAGGACTTCGTGCTCACCGTGACGGGGGCCGAGGACGTCACCGACGACTACCGGAGAGTCCACTTCACCGACGGGGGGCTGCTCGGCGCGATCGGGGTGCACCCGACGATGTGGGTGCGGCTGTGGTTCGACAACGCGGGCAAGCCCCACCAGCGCGGCTACACCCTGGTCGACCCGGACCCCGCCGCCGGGACCTTCGCCGTCGAGTTCGCCCTGCACGAGGGCTGCGCCAGCGACTGGGCCCGCGGCGCGAAGGCCGGCGACACCATCGAGGCGACCGTCCAGGGCACCGGCTTCCAGCACCCCGACCCCGCCCCCTCCCACGTCTTCGCGATCGGCGACCCGGCCTCCCTCCCCGCGATCAACTCGCTCCTCGGCGCGCTGGGCTCCGCACCGGCGACCATCTGGTTCGAGGGCTCGCTGGACGGCCTGCCGTGCGCCGCCGACCCCGCACTGCACGAGGTGCGCGAGGTGCCGCGCAAGGACGACGGCGACCACCTGGTGCGGCAGGTCCGCACCGACCTCCCCGCACCGCTGCGTGCCACCCCCGACCCGTACGTCTGGATCGCCTGCGACGCCAGGACCACCCGGGCGCTCAGCAGCTTCGTCCGCAAGGAGCTGCACCTGCCCAAGCAGCGGATGCACGCGCTGGGGTACTGGCGCGCGAGCTGAGCCGCGGCGCGCGATCATCGGGGCATGGATGTCACTCTGCACCTCGCCCAGGACCCCGAGGCCGACGCGCTGCTGGGCCGCAGTCCGCTGGCCGCGCTGATCGGCATGCTGCTGGACCAGCAGATCCCGATGGAGTGGGCGTTCAAGGGCCCGGCGACCATCGCCCGGCGGATGGGCGCCGACGACCTGGACGCACACGAGATCGCCGCGTACGACCCGGAGGCGTTCGCGGCGCTGCTCGCCGAGAAGCCGGCGGTCCACCGCTACCCCGGCTCGATGGCCGGCCGCATCCAGCAGCTGTGCCGGTACCTCGTCGAGCACTACGACGGCGACGCCGAGGCGGTGTGGCGGGACGTCGGCAGCGGCGCGGAACTGCTCCGCCGGCTGCAGGACCTGCCCGGCTTCGGCAAGCAGAAGGCCCAGATCTTCCTGGCCCTGCTCGGCAAACAGCTCGGCGTGCGGCCCGAGGGCTGGCGCGAGGCCGCAGGCGCCTACGGCGAGCCCGGCTCCTACCGCTCCGTCGCCGACATCACCGGCCCCGAGTCCCTGACCAAGGTGCGCGCCCACAAGCAGGAGATGAAGGCCGCGGCCAAGGCCGCCAAGGCGGCGAAGAAGTCAGGCGCGTAGACCCGGGCACCCTGCAAACGAGGGGGACGCCCACCAGAGGCGCGGGGAACTTCGCGACCAGCCCCCCCACCACCCCGCACCCGCCGGACCAGCCGCACCACCCACACCGGATCGCGCCCGCCCCGTCCGCGCCCAACCGGAATCCACCGCAATGGAGTCCCCCAGGTGGCCTTCCGAAGCGCGCGGATCCCAGATGGAAGCATGACCGAGCCCCCCCCAGCGGCTCCCCCTGGGATCCGGAGCGCGGCCCCCGTGACGGCCACGGCCCCGGACCGCACGAGCCGTCACCGCGTGGACCGCGCAGCCCCGGCTCACCCGCCCCGCCGGACGCGCACGACCCGCACCAGAACGCGCCGACCGACCCACACGGCCGGCACGGCCCCCACGGCCGGCACGGCCCCCACGGCCGGCACGGCCCCCACGGCCGGCACGGCCTCCACGGCCTCCACGGCCTCCACAGCCCGCACGGGCGCCTAGCCCCCACCCGCGTCCGCAGCGGGCACCGGCCGCCCGGCCGGGCCCGGGTCCCGGCGCCGGCCGGATGAGCGGCCCACCCCCGGAGGGCGGACGCGGACCAGCCCCGGCGGGGCGGACGCGCCCCCGCGCTCCTGCTGCGGTCACTGGTGCTCCTGCTCGCCCTCTTCCTGCCGGGCACCCACCCGTACCCGGCCCTGGCGGACTCCGCCCCGGCCGTGGCCGACGAGGGCTGCACGGGCGACGAGAGCACCACCGCCGAACTCGACCCGCAGGACACGGCGCAGCGGCCCACCACCAGGGCCGCCCCCGGCAGCACCCCACCGCCCTGCGCCCCGCGCCCTTCCCGCTCGCGGCGCAGCGACTCCTGTCCCCCGCCCCCCGGCCGGCCCCGGCGCATCCCCCGCGCCCGCCGGACGTCCTGCGCTCCGTGGTCCTGCGCTGCTGACGGAACCGGGCGTCACCCGCCCAGCCAGTTCGCGTCCAGCGACCGATTGAACGAGTAACGAGGAACGAACCGGATGAACCGGAACAGGAGGCACCCCATGCTGAGAGACCCCTACGCCGTCATGCGTGCCCTGCTGCGCGCCGAGGCCGCCCGCAACGGCACCCCCCTGCCCCCGAGGACCGACCGCAAGAAGACGCGCCCGAGGAAGACCGCCCCCACGACCGCGGACGCCTCCGAACGCCGCCGCACCGCCCCCGACCGCGGCCGCGGACGCGACTGACGCACACACGGAGGCGGCGGAGGCGGACCTCACC